>NZ_JBBKBF010000079.1:0-13508 GCF_037892625.1 Phocaeicola sp. ICN-14070
ATTTCAGTTCAAACGCAAGTGCGTTTTTCCACGCCTCCTCAAGAACAAAAAAATAAGGGAATTCTCCAAAAAGAATTCCCTTATTGTGTGTCATACAGACGATTCGATTATCCCAAGTGAATTGCTTCAGAAGGACAAACGTCAGCACAAGTTCCACATTCTGTGCAAGCGTCCGGATTGATTGAATATTTATCACCTTCTGAGATTGCTCCAACCGGGCATTCATCGATACAAGTACCGCAAGCGATACAATCGTCACTAATTACGTAAGCCATTGTAGTAAAAAAGTTAAGTTATTATTAGTCCTAAATTGATAGTGCAAAGTTAATCTTTTTCCAATCAGTTGTCACATCCACTTTGCATTTTCTACCCAATTTATATCATGTCTAAATAGCATCAATGCAGGATAGACTGATACATCACCTGCTGCATCCGCGTGCGTATGTTATAACGGACCAGGTTATTCGGTTCATAGACAGATGGATAAGTCCGGTTGCTCAAGAACACAAAAATCAGCTCGTTATCCGGGTCTATCCACACGCAAGTTCCCGTGAAACCTGTATGTCCAAACACCGAAGCTGGTGCTTCAGGACTGCAAGGACTGTTGTCCGTATGTTCCGCATCGGGTTTATCAAAACCTAAGCCCCGCCGACTGTCACGCGACTTCAATGTAGTGAAAAGCTCACAAGTTGCCCGGCTAAGGTATCTCCGGTCACCGCAGATTCCTTTGTCCAGCCACATCTGTGCTATTCTTGCCACATCCTGCGTAGTAGAAAACAAACCGGCATTTCCGGATACACCACCCATAAAAGCAGCCGCCTCATCCTGCACAAATCCTTGCAACCTGCCTCCACGAAGAAAATCAGTCTCTACAGAAGGAACAATCTGCTCCTTAGGAAATTTACGCAAGGGCAAGAAGGTTGTATGACGTAACCCCATCGGGGCATAGAATACGCTATCCAAATACACATCCATTGGCATACCCGCTATCTTTTCCACCATTTCTTTCAGCAGCATAAAGTTCAGGCAACTGTAACGATAGGACTTCCCCTTCAAAGGAAGCTTTACAATCTGCTCCACTATATTCTTACTGAAATCACTTCTCAAGAACAAACTGTCTGCTACCTGAAGCGGATATTCAGCAGAAGGAACATGCGATACCCACTCCGGATTATAACGGAAATCATTGCAGGCATACACATTCTCGGCCAGTTTCAACGTGTGATTTTTATCGGGCTTCTTACGGAACAATCCTCCTTTGCAAGACTTCATATCCACAGCCTCCTCATAGAAAGGCCAATAGGCAGGTAACCCAGATTCATGGAAAAGTAAATCCTGGACCGTAATACGCGACTTATCCGTTTTTTTCAGTATAGGCAAATAATCAGCTACCCGGTCGGTCAGTCCGAATTTTCCCTCATCATAAAGCTTCATCACGGCCAGCAGCGTAGCCGTGACTTTCGTCAAAGAGGCCAGGTCATACAAGCTATTTTCCTTGACCGGTTCCTTACCCTCATAGGTATAACTGCCGAAACACTTGTTGTAGACCGGAAGACCTTCCCGCAAGATCATTACATGGCATCCTGGATAAGCCTTCAGCCGAATACCTTCTTCCGCAATGCTGTCTATCTGCGACAATATCGAAGCATTCATCCCCACATCCTCCGGACTATATTGACGAGGAGCTTCCGGGTCGACAGTCAGTCCATCCCCCGCCTTAAACAATCCCGACAACGGAATAGACAAACGTCCGTCAGCATACGCATTGTCTAAGAATAAATCGGCCACATGACGCTGCACAAACTTCTCATCAGAATGCGCCAATATTACAGTAGAAGCATGGCGGACCACTTCCGGAATCTTTTCCAGCATCTTCATATCGCCAAAGCAAATCAAAGCCAAAGGCTTGTCTTTGGCCAGTTTTTCCAGCAAAGCTGCATACGGTTCCACTTTATCGGAATGTAAGGCCACCAATACTCGCTGTGTCGGGCGCAGACGTGCCTCCACGGCATCTAACGAATCTACATTCGCATGCAGCCAGCCAACCGGAAAAGTCTGCTTCAACTGATGATAAAAAGGATAAGCTTCCGACAAGGAAGGAGAGACACTCAACAGCACCGTTCCCGATACAGATAAATCAAGCGGAACCAATGACGAAGAATCCTTCAGTACCGTCACTGCCGCTTTTGACAATTCCTGCTGAAGCGACAGAAGCTCCGGCGTTACCAGTTTTTCTGCAAGTCCTTCTTCTTCCACTTTTTTCCAGGAAGAAAGTCCCAGCGCATATTTAAATGACAGTACTTTCCGACATTTCCGGTCAATATCAGCTTCCGACAGACGACCTTTTTTAAGCGCCGACATCACACCGTCAATTTCTTTTTTCAAATTACGAGGAGATAAAACCACATCGTTTCCTGCTATCAAGGCACGGGCACACACATCCTCATGCCCGGCAATGCCTTTCATCTCCAGGGCATCCGTTACCACCAGTCCATGAAAACGCAATTCATCAATCAGTGTATGCATAATTACTTCCTGCGAAATGGAAGCAGGCCCTTCACCTAAACTCGGAGCATGCAAATGACCTACCATCACACCGCCAATTCCTGCCTCAATGGCTTTCTTAAACGGATACAACTCGATACTATCCAGACGAGCGCGGTCAAAGTTCAATTCAGGCAACGCATTGTGTGAATCAATTTCCGTATCTCCATGCCCGGGAAAATGCTTACACACCGCCATCACGCCATTGTCCTCCAATCCTTTTACATAAGCTGCCACTTTTTCGGCCACCCTCTTCGGGCCACTACCAAAAGAGCGAAAATTGATTACCGGATTATTGGGATTGTTATCCACATCGGCTACCGGTGCAAAATTAATCTGCACACCTATCAGACGACACTGACGAGCCACTTCCTTACCATATTCATAAAGCAATGAATCATTCTGTATACATCCTAACACACGATTGTAGGGAAAAGAAGGGGTATCTTTCAAGCGCATTCCCAATCCCCACTCACCATCAAAAGTCACCATCAAAGGCACCGACGCATGAGCCTGGGCATAGTTGGTCATCTGCACCTGCTTCCGAAGTTCTCCACCGGTAAACAACAGCCCTCCTACTCCATAGTCATCGACCATCTTTCGCAAAACATTCTTGCTGTATTGGTTTGTCACCGGCTGGAGAGTATAAATGAACAACTGACCCACTTTCTGTTTCAGCGTCATTTTCTCCATCTGCCCGTCTACCCATTTCCGGCAGGCTTCCGTGTCGTGTACCCGGCTCAAGAGCGCAGGCTCTTGCGCAAAGAGACTAGTCGAGACCAGACAAGCACACAATATACACCACAAAATCCGTTTTTTCATTCTACCCTATCTGTTTTAATTTTTCTGCATCTTGACAACCATACGCCCGACAAATGCCGCACTTTTTCCCATCTGCTGCACAGGCACCTCTATTCCGTCAAGATTCTTATAAAACTCCGGACCTTCAAAGAAGGAATGAGAATGTCCTCCTAATACAATGTCAATGTTACGGGTATTCTCTATCAGTTCTATATCCGAATAAGGTTCACCTTTCCATCCCAAATGCGACAGGCAAATCACCAAGTCACAATGTTCCTGGTTCTTCAGCAAGTCGGCTACACGCTGGCCTTCAGAAACAGGATCTTCAAATTTTACATTCCCGTAATTGGCATGCGCCACCAGACCGTCAAGCTCCGGTCCCAGTCCAAACACACCGATACGTATTCCATCGCGTTCAATGACGGTATACTCCTTCACCAAACCTTCCAGCACAGTACCTGCCACATCATAATTGGCACATACAATCGGGAAATTTGCCATCTTGAACAAGCGGGCCATATTGTCCAGGCCAAAATCAAACTCATGATTTCCAATCGTACCTGCATCATACCCCATCTCATTCATCATCTTGATTTCTACCTCTCCCTTAAACAAATTATAATAGGGACTTCCCTGAGAAAAATCACCAGAATCGAACAGCAACATATCTTTGTGCTCACGGCGCTGTTCTTTCACAAAAGCCGCCCGACGCAACACACCTGCCTTTCCGGCCAGTACCGTATCAGGGAAATAAGAGGCAAAGGGTTCGATACGACTATGCATGTCGTTCGTATGAAATATATACAATTCTTTTACCGACTGTGCGGCCACCACACTCACCAGCAGACACGCCAGACATAAACAATATATCTTTTTCATCTCTTTTCTATTTTTCAATTGGACGCACTCACTTTTATTCTTCCTTCTACCTGCGAAATCACAAATTGTCCTTTCTGCTCACACTGTTTTACATAGTCAAGCAACAAGTTGCGCAACAACGCATCTTTCGGGAATATTTTGGAAGAAGCCCGACGGAACGCTTCCATCTTATCATTTCCCTCAGCCAAATAATCAATGGTAGCTACTGTATAGGTTTTCTTTACATCAATCTGCCGGCCATTCACCTTCGCTTCCAAGAGATTTCCCTCAGCATCTATTTTCAAAGCGGCACCACTAAGGCCCTCTCCATGTACAGAAGCTATTTGTCCGAACAACTCCTTCAAGGTGGCCCCATCCATTGTCAGCACACACAAGGCATTCTCGAAGGGAGCAATTTCATACACCGTTCCAAAGGTAATTTCACCTTCAGGCATTGCATTCCGGATACCACCCATATTCATGACAGCGACATCAGCCGGCTTGCCAATCGCCCGCACCGCTGCCTGACGAAGTACATCGGCCATCAGATTAGACAACGGAGATTCCGGACGGTATGCGGTCAGGTTCTTTGCCGAATGTCCGATGACCGGCGACATAATACTATCGACTTTCTGCTGATAAGGTTTCAAGATATTCAACGCTTCGGCATCCGGTTTACGGTCGTACACATCAGTAATGGCCACCCTTCCGCCTTCCACACCTGCCAGCGAATAACCTGAGCTACAGCTGGCCAGCAGCCACCCGGCCAACACGCCGGCAACTGCACTTTTTACAAGTCTAACATTGAGATAATTCATAAAACAAGGTTTATTTGCAGTCAAAAATACGGAAAAAAGGAACATGCTCAAAAGAATGGTAAAAGCTATCCACAAGACTTCTCATTTTTTAATAAAATGCGCAGGAAACATTTGGCTACTTCGCAGAAAAACACTACCTTTGCCCCGCTTTCGCGCAATCGCTGTCAAAGAAGAGTTACTTGATATGTTGCGTTGTAACGATCAAACAATTTAATTTATTACAAAACATGGATTTAATTAAAATTGCAGAAGAAGCATTTGCTACTGGCAAACAGCATCCTTCATTCAAAGCCGGTGACACAATCACAGTAGCATACCGTATCGTTGAAGGTAGCAAGGAACGTGTACAGTTGTATCGCGGTGTTGTTATCAAAATTTCAGGTCACGGTGAAAAGAAACGTTTCACTGTACGTAAAATGTCAGGAACAGTGGGTGTTGAACGTATCTTCCCATTGGAATCTCCGGCTATCGACAGCATCACTGTCAACAAAGTTGGTAAAGTTCGTCGCGCTAAATTGTACTACTTGCGTGCACTTACCGGTAAGAAAGCCAGAATTCAGGAAAAACGTGCAAACGTGTAATTCAGTATTCCCTGAAAAAGACAAAATAAAAGGAGACATCATTTATTTGGTGTCTCCTTTTATTTTTATCGACTCACAAAAGATTTAACAATAAAAAAAGCGACTATCTTTTAAAGATAATCGCTCTTCCGAGTGATCCGCCTGGGGCTCGAACCCAGGACCCCAACATTAAAAGTGTTGTGCTCTACCTGCTGAGCTAGCGAATCAGTCCTTTGCCGCATCGGTTATTTCCCGATTGCGAGTGCAAAGGTAGATATTTTTATGATAACTACCAAACATTATTGGAATATTTTTTCAATAAATTTAAACAGCCACTAATTATCAACTACTTAGACACGCCTTCTTTTAAAGCTTTCTGATAACAGCAGCGGCATAAGGGTTCATATTCTTCTTTTTCCCCCAACAACACTCTTTTGTCATTGAGCACGGTACGATGCGAAACATAAGCCAAGTTACCACATTTCACACAAATGGCATGCACTTTAGTCACCTCATCGGCAATGGCACACAACGCAGGAATCGGTCCAAACGGAACTCCCTTAAAATCCATATCAAGCCCTGCGATAATAACCCGCACGCCCCGATTAGCCAGTTCATTACACACTTCGGGTAATCCATCATCAAAAAACTGCGCTTCATCAATGCCTACCACGTCTATCTCCGAAGTAAACAAAAGGATACTGGCGGAAGAATCAATCGGGGTTGATTTGATACTGTTATTATCATGTGACACCACTTCTTCCTCTGAATAACGGGTATCAATAGACGGCTTGAATATCTCTACCCGCTGATGGGCAAAAGTAGCCCTACGCAAACGCCGTATCAACTCTTCCGTTTTACCGGAAAACATAGAACCACATATCACTTCAATCCTTCCTCTGCGGCAGGTCTCCTCCCGATGATCTTCTGAATATACTACCATATTTTCTTTCATGACATAAAAACAATTGCAAAATTACAACGACGAATCGAAATCCACGAAAAATCGACGTATTTTTATTAATAGGGACGAAAACAGCATGTAAAGAGAAAACTTCTGTTAAATGTTTGACAAATCGAACACGTAAATACGAAAACTTTTTACCTTTGCTATCATAACATGAAGTACAAAGTATGGGAAAACTATATGTCGTACCTACTCCGGTAGGTAACATGGAAGACATGACATTTCGAGCTATCCGCGTATTGAAAGAAGCGGACCTGATTTTAGCTGAAGATACACGTACATCGGGTATCCTTTTAAAACATTATGAAATTAAAAATGCAATGCAGTCACACCATAAATTCAATGAACATCAAACGGTGGAAAGCATTGTTAACCGCATAAAAGGAGGGCAAACGGTAGCTTTAATTTCAGATGCCGGCACTCCTGGAATATCCGATCCCGGATTCCTTGTAGTAAGAGAATGTGTAAGAAACGGCATAGAAGTGCAATGTCTGCCTGGAGCTACGGCCTTTGTACCGGCATTAGTTTCATCAGGACTTCCAGATGAACGTTTCTGCTTTGAAGGTTTCCTTCCTCAAAAAAAAGGTCGCATGACACGACTGAATGCGCTGAAAGACGAAACCCGTACCATGATTTTCTATGAATCTCCTTATCGCCTGCTTAAAACGCTGACCCAGTTTGCGGAAGTTTTTGGAGCCGAACGCCCGGTTTCCGTATGTCGGGAGATTTCTAAAATACATGAAGAAAGCGTCAGAGGAACCCTTCAGGAAGTAATTACACACTTCACAGAGACTGAACCAAGAGGAGAAATCGTCATTATATTAGGAGGAAAAGATAACTAAATTATAATTCTAAATTCAAAAACTATGAGAAAGGTTGTTTTATCTGCTTTATGTGCTGCTGCCCTGCTGACAGCATGTAATAATTCAGGCCAGAACAAAAGCACTTTACAAGCTCAGAACGATTCACTGATGCTTGTACTCTCTAACCGCGACACAGAACTGGACGAAATCATGGGAGCCTTTAATGAAATTCAAGAAGGATTCCGCGAAATCAACGAAGCTGAAAACCGTGTAGACTTGAAAGAAGGTACATTAGAAAGCCAGTCGGCTGCCGATAAGATAAAAGATGATATTCGTTTCATTAGCGAAAAACTGAAATCAAATCGCGAACAGATTGCAAAATTAGAAGAGCAACTGAAAAATAGCAAATACCAATCTGCCCAGTTGAAAAAAGCTGTAAAGAACCTCACTGCTGAACTGGCTGCCAAACAGCAGCAGATTGAAACCCTGCAAGCTGAATTGGCTGCAAAGAATATCCGTATTGCAGAGTTGGATGAAGCTGTTATGGACTTGAATAAGAACGTAGACGAGCTGAGCGCAGAAAATGAAGCAAAAACCAAGACTGTAGAAGCTCAGGATAAAGCCCTCAACACAGCCTGGTATGTATTCGGCACTAAATCTGAGTTGAAAGACCAGAAGATTTTGAAGAAAGGTGACGTACTGAAAGACAATGATTTCAACAAAGATTACTTTACCCAGATTGATATTCGTAAAGAAAAAGAAATCAAGCTGTACTCCAAACGAGCAGAATTACTGACTACTCACCCACAGAGTTCATACGAACTTGTTAAAGATGACAAAGGTCAGCTGACTCTGAAAATCAATAATCCGAATGAATTCTGGAGTGTATCACGTTATTTGGTAATCCTAGTAAGATAATAATCTTTGGTTTATATATGAAAATCCCCTTATCCCTTGACTCAAAACTGGGATAAGGGGATTTTTATTTCCGTTTAGATGAATATTATTTCAAGAAGTTTTCAGCTCGTCCAGGTGAAAGAAGTTCCCACAACGAAGCGACCACCCAGCCTGGAGCAAAAATATCGTTATAATATCCTTTTCCATTTTTACCATAGTCCCAATTCGTATGCTGTACTACTTCAGGATAAAATCCTTTCTTAGTAATTCCACACAAATGACCTTCATGAGGTAGCAGCTGACGCATGGAAGAACTTATCACTTCAGAAAATGCTGTAAAACGAGGTTCATTAAACTCTTTAGACAGCCAATGAAGCACATCTGCAAAATCAAAAATAAACACATCTATGTGGTTGTTTTCTACAGAAACATTTCCCCAGCCACGAGTCTTCAAGCCAATATCACCCAGCATCTGTCCTTTTGCAAACGGAACATCCCAGGTATAATACCATGACAATGCAAAATAAGCCGCTTTCTTAGCAAGCTCCGCATAATGTACACGTTCTTGTCCCTTCGTTGCCAAAGCCAAATAATATGCAGCTGTAGAAGCATATAAAGACGCTTCTTTGTCCTCACAATTCGCATCCAAAGTAGAAGAGAAATAATCTGCCTTCGAAATCAGTTCTTTTTCCAAATAACCCACAGAACGTTTAGCTGCTTCCAGATAACGTTTATCCTTGAAATATTTGTATCCCATTACTAAAGGAAGAGTTGCAGAAGGTGTACTTCCTCCCGACTTATCTACAAGAGAAAAATCATCCTTGAATTTACGAGGGAAACTTCCATCCGGATTCTGTAATTTCAAGAAAGCATCAAGCATTGTCTTTAATCGTTTTTCCCATTCCGGATGCTTACGTCCGTGTTGTTTTTCATAATTCAAATAATACAACACAGCATAAACCCCTTCTGACTGACGACGGATACTATGATTTTTTTCTACAAAGTTGCGTTTATAGTGTACAACCTCATTAAAGAATCCGGCTTCAGAAAAACCATGCTGCAAATAAGAGTCGAAGATACTATTTGCATTTTTCACCAAATCAGCACGCTGCTTTCCTTCTCCATATTCCAAGGCATTAAACGCATTCAACAAAGTACGGCCTACGAAACCAACTTCAGCTACATCCAAATTTTCACAAGTAGCTGTACGCAGTTCTACACCAGAATAATATTTAGTAGGTGTATCATCCACATAACTTTCCACAAAGAAATTACTCAATACTTCTTTTATAATCTCATCTGTATAAGGTGTTTCTACCGGAGTCGGTTTGTACAAATCATAGCTATATTCCCAAGCCTGCTTCACACAATCAGAAAAATCATCTGCTGTAGTTTCATGAATTTCCCATGTCAGTGTCAGGGTTTCTCCTTTCTTCAAGAACTGATATGCTTCTACAGAAGGAGCCAAAGTTAACTTACGGATATAACTCTTCGGAGCTTCTTTATAAGGATAGCCAAAGGACAATGTAGCTGTTCCGCTCACATTCTCAAATCCAGTATAGCCAATAGACGTTTTACCAGAAAGAATCACTTCTCCCTCTTTATGAGTAGTCAATGCCTCATCTTCAAACTCTGCAATACGAGTGACAGAAATCGACTTCTTATTTTTTTCATCAAAAATTGTAGTCATAGGCGTACTCAGACAATCCTCACGCACCAGCCAGCTGTCTGAGGTATGAAATGAAGGTGCTTCCTTTGGAGAACGAAGATTGCGGCGATACCAGAAACCAGGCATATAAAACAAACAGTCATCATGGCGCGCATCCGATTTTACCTGCTCACCAAAATTGAAATACACATCCTCTAAAGCAACCATCCACAAACTGATTTGTTTGGTTTGCCCTTCTCCCGTTATATTCTGATACAACAATACCGGCAATTTATGATTACTCACCAACTGATAATCAAAATTTCCATTTGACAACTTATTCAGTATTAAAGGATAATGTACCGCCATATTGCCTGGTACTTTCAAAGCTATAGAAGCAGAAACATTAGACGGAGCATATTCAAATGCATTTACGCCCAATATCCCCGCAAGCCCAAGAATTCCACTTAAAAGTTTTCTCAGAATCATAATTATTCAGTTTTTAAAGGCTTTATCACCTTTGTTTTATCAATTGAAATATCATACGAACCCTTTTTGTTTTCTTTTAAACATAAAGGTACAATACGAGTTTTACGAGGGAAAATAGTAGAATCTGAATTATGTATATGATATACATAATATAAACAGTCTTTATCACCAATAAACACATCCCCGTGTCCTGAACCATTCTCTCCAAGTATATTACGATGAATAATTGGATTTCCATGAAATTTTTTCCATGGTCCTAAAGGGGAAGAAGCGATTGCATATCCTACTGCATAATCTATATTCATAAAATGATTAGCTGAATAAAATAAATAATATGTATCCTTTAATTTTATGACAGAAGGTCCTTCCATAATAGGATTAGAAATATAATTTGCCGTATTCTCCCATGGCTCTGTACAATCCAAACATTGCTTTAAAGTCCCAGACTTAATTTCTCCTTTTTGCAAATCAAATTCACCTACCCAAATATAATTTCCACGGTTAAAACGCACATGGTACAAATAATATTTCCCATCATCATCTCGAAATAAAAAAGGATCAATATTTTTTTCACTTATATCAACAGGGTTGGCTTTCATTTGTTGAAAAGGTCCCATCCATGAATCAGCCATAGCCAATGCAACCTGCTCATTTGCCGTATAAGCTAAATAAAAACATTTTTTATCTTTAAACCACTGAGGTGCCCAAAAACAACTATCTCCAAAAACATGATTTCCCTTTTTCAAAATATACAAGGAAGAGTCATTTTTCATCTCATGCCAATCTTTTAAGTTCTTTGATTCAAACAAGACAAACCCTTGAGATGCATCTCTTCCAGTTCCGGTCATATAATACATTCCATTTTCCCGAATAATGGTTGGATCTGCTAAACAAAGTTCTTCTCCTAATCTACTCAAGTTTGTTTCATTATGCCGAGACCGTACGCAACTCAAAAGCAAACAGCTCGATAAACCTAGCATTAAACATAACTTTTTCATTGTATCTCCATTTATCATACTTCAGGCCTTTCTGATTCTAATGAAGGAGATTGACCTTTCACTTCCGGCCAATCATTCTTCCAGATTATTTTATCCAACATCAACACACGACCTTCAGGATTTTTCACATTAACTGCATGATAAAAAATCCAATCATTTCCTGCCTTATCCATTATAATCTCCGAATTGTGTCCTGGACCCACAAAATATTCATTCTTATGTATAAGAATTTCATGATGGTTATCAAGCATACCCTTTCCATTCTTATCCATATAAGGACCTAGTAATTGTTTTGAACGTCCAACAACTGTCGTATAAGTACTTTTCAAGCCTTCACAACAACTGCCAATTGAAGCAAACATATAATAATATCCCTCATGTTTGTGGATATAAGTACCTTCGTAAGCAGTTCCTGCAATCTGTATTGGATTAGCTCCTTTCTTCACAGTCAATCCATCTTCGCTTAATTCAATAGCGTAAACTCCTCTGAAACTCCCCCAAAACAAGTATTTATGCCCATCGTCTTCTATATAAAAAGGATCTATAGAATTCTGTACTTTAATACCATTACTGCGAAACATCATTCCATTATCTTTAAATGGACCATCCGGACGATCTGACACAGCACATCCAATACCACAAGTCCATTCTCCTCCCCATTCAGACATTGAGTAATACAATACATATTTATTCCCGATTCGGTTTATATCCGGAGCCCAAATATTACCTTGAGGCTCAAAATTTGGACGCGTTTGTTCCGTAAAAGCAGTACCAACAAATTCCCATACTACCAAATCTCTGGAACGATGAATTGGTAGGTTGCGAATATTCTCTGTTGCATAAAGATAATAATAACCATCATCCGCTAATATTAACGAAGGATCCGGAAGACTATAATCGACAACAGGATTGGTATATTTTTCTAAATTGGAAATAGTTTGGGAAAACGAATAAATGAATCCGAATAAAAAAACGCATATGAGTTTAACTTTTAGTCCCATTTCATCTTGATTTTGATTATTCCAATAATGCATTCACACACCAAAGATATGCCAACTGTCCATGATAATCCCCAACACAACGTTTACGATTGTAGTAATACTGCTTATCGTTTTTTCTATCTGTACCAATACAAATCTCCGTCACATCGCCTTGTTCATTAATATATGTAACTAAAGACATCCATGCTTTTCTTGCCAGTGGCGCATATTCTTTTTCGTCTAGCCAACCATTTTTTACTCCCTTAATAAAAGCAAAAGCAAACATTGCAGACCCAGAGGTTTCAGACCAACAATCATCCTGATCAATTAATTGATTCCAAATATTTCTCGAATTTTGATATATCTTCAAACTTTCCATCATTTTCTTATAACCCTGCATAATACGCAAATGATCTTTATGATCTTCAGGCAAGTATTGAAGTAACTCCGACATTCCAGCTGCAATCCATCCATTTCCACGTCCCCAATAAAAAGGCACATCTAAGGCATGATAGAACAAGCCATTAGGCCTTTGTAATTTATCCAAATACAAAACCATTTCTTCAGCTGCACGATTGATATATTTAATCTCTTTTGTAACCTTATAAGCTTCAATTTGTAAAATAGTAATCATATACATATCATCAATCCACAATCGAGTCTGCCAAGTATATCCTTTTTCTGCCCATTCTTTTTCTTGGGAAGTTGCCTCCTTTGGAAGTTCCCATTGACTATCCGCATATGACATTCCCAATTCCCTATAGTGTTTATCTTTTGTTATCCTATATAACTTCAGTGCCAAACTTCCAAATGTATTTAAATCAACATGAGTTTTAGGAGGCAAATACTGCTTCTCTTCAGTCAGCAAATAGTCAAACTTTTTACGAATAAGCTTAAGCAATTTATGATTCTTTGTCATCGCAGCATATTCCAACGCACCGTTCCAAGTAAATGTTTCATAATACCCAATCCATTTACCTACATAAAGTGCATGCTTGCTATCAACAAATCTATAAGACAAACGTTCTCCCACTTCCTCAGGCGTATATCCTTTGGGAAAATCTGTTAAAACATTCTTTTGTGCAAATAACTGGAAAGGTAATAAAACGAGTAAAATAAAAAACCATTTATTCATATTCTTAAAA
>NZ_JBBKBF010000080.1:0-13453 GCF_037892625.1 Phocaeicola sp. ICN-14070
CTAGAAAAATATATACAACAAATGCCACAGCTAAAAAATGTCTTTTGGGGTATTTGCTTCCATTCTCTATGGAGTGATGACAATGAAAATACAGATATAAGTAGCATTGTCAACCATCAAATATACATGGGAATCAGCAGGAATCATAATAAACTTCATAACATAGAATTATTGAGTTTAGGTTCTTTATGCATGCGCAAATGGTCAAAATATTATATACAAAGAAGACCGACAATGCGCTGCGATTCACTTGGGGTAGACCATAGCTATGATTCTAAGTTTAAAGATAATAACTGGCTCGAAGACATTCCTGATTTAGTGGCAGATCAGCATAAACCAATGTTAGCAGATACAAATGGGGATTTATATCATGAGAATATCAGCCGAATGCATCAAATCGCTCAAGTCTGCAAATCTAAAGGTATTACTTTATATTTAGTCATGCCCCCCGTACATCCCACTTATTTCCAACTGATGAATCAGGAGCAGCTAACTTTAATTCACAACGCCATTACAGAAGTTACCAATAAATGGGAAAATGTACATAGTCTGGAATATTTTGGAGACACTCGGTTCAATGACGAAGATTTCTACGATGGCAATCATCTTTCATCCGATATTGGAGCCATAAAATTTACCAAAATACTGAAAGACGATATTTTAACAGATTTATAAACACAAAAAAGGCCTCTTATCTGAATTCTCCATCATCAAGAGCTCTGATAAAAGGCCTTTATTATCATAATTGTCCGCTCGTCTTGAAATACTGTTCCATCACCATCATCTGCAACAAGTCTTCTCGTTTCTTATCGCGGAATTGAGCTACATATTCATGGGCATGGGCTATGATTTCTTCCGCTTTTTCCGGATGTGCAATATAATAATTCAGTTTTTCTTCCAAGTCAGAGAAATCATCCTTTACCTCTATATAATGATAATCAGGAATCAAGGTGCCTTCCATAAACCATGTTTCGCAAGTGGGGCGAGGCATTACCGCCAAAGAGTTCGATGACATCACCCATTTTAGATTAGAAGCCACATCATTTCCTTCAATCGCCATAATAAATTTATAATCCAGATGCTCCCGTATCGTTTTTTTAGAAGTCATCCACTCTTCCGGACATCCCTCATTCCGTCCTACTACTCCACAATCACATAAAGGGTGACCAAAGAATTTTTCCAGGAAACACGTCCGCAAACGACTCTGACGAATCTTACCGCGGAAAATCACACAGTTTTTTTTCTCCCGGAAAGATTTCATATCATGCACAAACATGAAATGACGCAGCTTATCCAGCTTCAGCACCACAGAATTTTGGTTATCAGCGGCTAACAAGCGACTTTTTACTACCGTAGGTACTTCCGGAGTGAAATATACATCACCGGGACAAAAATTCCACCGTAAAGAACGAGGAAACCAACGCGTTACATCATGCTGATCAAAATAATAAGCTGTATGAAACATTTTCCGGCGATAATCACCAATGGCTCCAGTATAATGAATCCAGCTTCGGTCGCGTGTCAGTTTATCTTCCGCAGAAATAGTCCAAGGAGCATGAATACGGATATAATAGTCTACGCGCTTCTGCATATACGCATAATCTGGACGACGACGTGCTTCGGCCAACATTCTCTCGCGCCGGCTGCGATACCAGACATCGGGTATCAGCAACCCAGAGAAATTTTTTATAAAGTCAAGAAACTTGATTGGCTTTCCGCTTCGTAGCTTATATAGGATATTATCTGCCATAGCTCTAAACAGTTATCAATTAATAAAATGTTTCCAGACAAAGATAGTGCTTTTATGTGAATATCTTATATCTTTGCAAGAAGGAATGTAAAACTCTTTATCAAAGCATGATACACATAGCCTGCAACATAGACAGCAATTACGTACGCCATTGTGCGGTAACCCTTGTTTCCTTATTTGAGAACAATCGGAAAGAACAAATCACGGCACATATTATAGCACGTGACTTGTCGGATGCAGAAAAGAAAATATTAATTGACCTGGCGGCCTCATACGGAAATCTGGTTTGTTTCTACGAACCGGACATCAAGTTGCTGGAAGGATTCACCATCCGCAAGTTCAGCAAACGTATTTCCATGGCTACCTATTATCGCTGCATTCTGTCTGAGCTGCTGCCTGCCGACATCAACCGTCTGCTGTATCTAGATTGTGATATAGTCATCGTAGGGGATATTTCTGAATACTGGAATACTCCATTAGACGATGAAACAGGAGTGGCCGCCGTAGAAGACATGGGATGTAATGAACCAGCCCGCTATGAAATACTGAAATATCCCATGGAGGATTCTTACTTCAATGCCGGCGTACTTTTGATCAACCTCGATTACTGGCGTAAGAATGATGTAGCTCATGCATGTGTAGATTACTTCCACAAGTATCCTGAACGTATATTATTTAATGATCAGGATTTATTGAACAGCATCCTGCACAAGAATAAAATATTAGTGGACTTGAAATGGAATGTACAAGATGCTTTTTATCGCCGTCCGAAACAAATGGATGAAGCCTGGAAAAAGAAATTCTCTGAGGTATTGAAGCAGCCTGTCATACTGCATTATACCAACCGAAAACCCTGGGAGTATGACAGTCAGCATCCTTTAAGGGAAATTTATTTCCAATATCTTGACATGACTCCCTGGAAAGGTGAACGCATACTGAATAACCCCTTAGAACAAATTAAACGCTTCTTCCGGTTATTGCCTTTCCGTATTCACCTAAGAAAAGCCAAATATATTAATATCGAAGATATTTAAGAATAAACATTTCAAAGTTGCAAATCAATTTTGTGTTCATTTATTGTCAGTCATGGGTTATCAAATCTCGAAAACAAAACTTTTTTTCAGACGCATAGAAGGATTTTTTTCTTTCTTCAAGCAACAATATATTCTCCACCACCTCATTGCTAAAAGTGGAGGCAAAGAGATTATCTCAAAATACAAGAATCAGACGTGTGATTCTTGCGAAAACATTGATGCAACATCTCCTATCTGGGTATGCTGGTGGCAAGGAAAAGAAAATATGCCGGATATTGTAAAAGCCTGCTATAATTCAATCCAGAAGCATGCCTGTAATCATCCCGTAATTTTAATTACAGAAGAAAATTTCCGGAATTATATTGACATGCCTGAATACATTATCAATAAACAGAAAGAAGGATATATTGATATTACACACTTTTCTGACATACTCCGGATGATGCTCCTTACCAAACATGGAGGAATCTGGATGGATAGTACCTTATTAATTCCATCAAAACAGGTTGACGAATTCATTCATCCAGGAGATAAGTTCTGGAGCTGCCATCATAAACCAATTTACCACAACGTATCACGTGGAGGCTGGGTCAGTTTTTTTGTGGCCTGTGGAAAAAACAACCCACTCCCATCTATGATTGCAGATTTGCATCTCAGCTATTGGAAGATACATAACAAGCTTATCAATTATTTATTATTGGACTATACATTTGCTATTGCACGCAAATATGTACCAGCCATACGACAAATGGTAGAACAAGTCCCCATTACAGTTATGGGACCTCTTGGGAAATGCCTAAATGACGAATACTCAGAAGAAGGATGGAACAATTTCTGTAAGAATTATGATTTCCACAAATTAACCTATAAGATTCCATTACAAAAGGTAACTCCTGAAGGGAAGAAAACTTTTTATGGACATATTCTAGAAGAATTTTTGGGTATTCCATCTTTATAATCAATCCCTTTTTCTGATCAAACAGAAAAGGATAAAGTCACTCCAAAAATCAAGAGTATAATTTATTAATCTATTGTATTTAAGCATGTTGATTTAATTATTATCTTTGCAAAGCCAAAGTATAATGAAGTCACCATGATAAATCTTAGTACGGAAGTTTTAGAAGCACGAAAAATCCAATTATTATTACTTCAAGAGTTATTAAAAGTTTGCAACGAACATAATCTCAAAATTTTTGCAGCATACGGCACGTTATTAGGCGCAATACGTCATAAAGGATTTATTCCTTGGGATGATGATATTGACATGGATATGCTCCGCCCAGATTATGACAAACTTGTATCCATTGCCCCAAAAGCATTTCAACCTCCTCTCTTTTTTCAAGAGGCCCATACGGATAAAAATTATTTCAAAGGCCATGCACAACTCCGATACGACGGAACAACCGCTATACGCCCTGATGATATGAACGCACCATTTCATCAAGGTATTTTTATTGACATCTTCGTAATGGACGCAGTACCTGCATGTGATCCTAAGAAAGAAAAGCTTATTAAAGAAACAAGAAATATATTTGCTTATTTACGCAATAAATACAAATATAACCCTCATAATCCCATTAAAAAAATAGAACGCTTTTTTCGTTGGAGACAATTTCTACATACACCTGACATTGAATTGTATGATAGATTCGAAAATATGTTCCGCCAATATAAACTAGAAGAATGCGCTCAAGTAGGCCCTTTATCACTAACTCCATATAGTACCAATAGTTATCACAGAAAAGAATGTTATGCCGATACACTTTGGGGACCTTTTGAGCATCTCCAGATTCCAATTCCGGTTGAATATCATGAAATCCTAAGTGAAGAATTCGGACCAAACTATATGACTCCCATCCAGGCTCCTAATTCGCATGGAACACTTCTGATTGATGCTCACATGTCATATATAGATTATATAAAGAAAAACAAACCCACCCTATCACAAAAGATTAAAAATAAGATCCGAAAAAAGATCCGGAAACTCAAAGCATTAGGGAAGTAAAGAGTCCTAAATCAGAAGACTACTTAAAACGCCCACCAAGAAACCAAAGTGAACATAAGAGCAATGAAGAAAGTAATTACTTATGGAACATACGACTTGTTCCATCAAGGCCATTATAACCTCCTTAAACGCGCAAAGGAGTTGGGGGACTATCTTATAGTGGGAGTCACCACAGATAATTTCGACCTTGAAAGAGGTAAAATGAACACATGCAACAATGTGATGGAACGTATTGAAGCGGTAAAAGCCACAGGACTTGCCGATCAAATAGTGATAGAAGAATACCGAGGACAGAAAATTGAAGACATTCAAAAATACGGTGTAGATATCTTTGCAATTGGCTCAGACTGGGAAGGCTATTTCGATTATCTAAGTGAATTCTGCCAAGTAGTATACCTTCCGCGAACTCAAGGAATCTCATCTACTCAACTTCGTAAGGAGCGTACCGTTGTCAATATCGGCATGATCGGCACAGGAAGCATTGCATCCCGCTTTGTTCCAGAATCAAAAAATGTGAACAGGGCGGTTATTTCTGCTGTATATAATCCCAATATAGATGAGAATATTTTATTCTGCCACAAATTCCAGATTCCTGTAATGGCTCATAACCTTGAAGAATTATATGCAAACTGTGATGCTGTATACATTGCTTCGCCTCATTATACTCACTACGAATATACCAAATCAGCTCTAATAGCAGGAAAGCATGTTTTATGTGAGACTCCATTTGTATTCAGTAGAACACAAGCAGAAGAGCTCTATACCATTGCAGAGAAAAGAGGTTTACATCTTCAGGTGGCTCTTAAAACAGCCTACTGTCCGGCCTTTGGTCATTTATTTTCATTACTTAAATCTGGAGTAATAGGCGAGATTGTGGAAGTAAATGCATCTGTAACTACCTTAACCGATGAAAATTCAGAAAAGCTGAACAGCAAATTCCTAGGCGGTAGTATAAGTGAAAATGCTTGCTTCCCTTTACTACCAATCTTTAAATTTCTGGGAACAGATTTCCGCGACATCCACTTTTATTCAAAAATGAAAAATGATGTAGACATGTTCACTAAAGCCGTATTTCGTTACGACCATGCCGTAGCATCCTTTCAGGTTGGACTCGGAGTAAAGACTGAAGGCTCTATGACCATTGCAGGAACTAAAGGCTATGTATATGTACCGGCCCCATGGTGGAAGACCGACTACTTTGAAGTTAGATACGAAGACCAAAATAAAAATAAGAAGTACTTCTATCCATATGTTGACGAAGGCCTACGCTACGAAATAAAAGATTTTATTGCTGCCATTTTAACAGAGGGCTACTATTTTAATAAAGTGTCAAAGGAAGAAAATCTTATGATGGCCCAGGTACAGGAAATGTATATAAACAATCAAAACGTATATAAATTATAAATCAAGTATGATAAACTTTACAGTAGGTCCCGTACAATCCAGTGACGCCGTACGTGCCATTGGTGCGGAACAAGTACCCTATTTTAGAACCGCAGAATTCTCTAAAACTATGCTAGAGAACGAGCGTCTCATTAAAAAATTTGCCCATGCTTCTGACGAAAGCAAAGTGGCATTTATGACTTGCTCTGGCTCGGGTGGTATGGAAACTGCGATTATGAATTGTCTCACTAAAGATGATAAAGCTCTAGTTATCAATGGAGGAAGTTTTGGTGAACGCTTCGTAGAATTACTTACCTTACACGAAATACCTTTTACTGAAATAAAGTTAGAACATGGAAAAGCTTTAAAAGCTGAACATCTAGCCGAATATGAAGGAAAGGGTTACACAGCCTTCCTCATGCAAAAACATGAGACTTCTACAGGTGTGCACTACGATATTAATCTTGTGTCAGAGTTCTGCAAGCGTAATGGTTGTTTTCTCATAGTAGATACTATATCAACTTTCCTCTGTGATCCATTCGACATGGCAGCAACCGGTACGGGAGTGATGATTACGGGCAGTCAGAAAGCTTTGGCCTGTGCCCCTGGTATTGCAGTTATGATACTGGCTCCATCGGCCCTTGAACGCATCAATAAAACAAAATGCTGCTGCCAGTATCTCGACCTCAAACTGGCTCTAAAAAATATGGAAAGAGGGCAAACTCCTTGGACTCCTGCTGTAGGTATTCTTCGCCAGATTAATGTCCGCTTGAAAGAGATTGATGCCAATGGCGGTGCAGAAGCTGAAATTGCACGTTGCGCCGGCTTAGCTAAATATTTTCGTGACAAGTTAGTAGAGCATAACCTTCCTTTTGAAATTGTAAGCGAAAGCCTTAGCAATGCTGTTACTCCTTTACATCCTACGACCCAGTCTGCCAATGAAATCTTCCTTAAAATTAAAGATGAATATGGGATGTGGGTATGTCCGAACGGTGGCAGTATGAAAGACACCATCTTCCGGGTAGGACACATCGGCTATCTACAAAAGGAAGATTACGACAAGCTAATAGCTGCATTTATAGACTTAAGAGAAAAGAAATTTATCTAACTAGAATTGTAGCAAATAATAACACTAATTTTAAAAATAAAAACGCCTAAACGTTCAAACTAAAATGCTTAAGCGTTTTCTCTGAAACGCCTAAGAGTTTTAAATCAAACGCTTAGGCGTTTTAGTTAAAATGTACTTGCGTTTTCCCGCAATCTTAAAGTTGTTGTTTCCTCATCTTAACCTCACAGGAAATTCACTCTATAATTAACTGCAAATCAGCATCTCCCGTCTTTGCCTTCAGCCATTTCACGATTTTATCGCGACTCTTCGAATCAGGCATCCGCTGACAATCAACAATGGCGTATGTCAAGGTGTCTATCCGGGAACTGTCAACTGACAAACGAAGACTCTTTGAAACGGAAAGAGTTTTGATTTCGGGGAACAAGACTTTTAATTCCTGTCCTAACTGGGTACTCATCCAATCTGAACCGGAAAAGTCAGCCAACTGCTTATGCAGGGTATTGATTTCCTCATCCTGCTCCTTCAAGCGTTTTTCGCTGTTCCGATAGAAATCTTCCATCACCATCGACTTAATGTTGCTGATGTCTACCGCACTGCCGTCACCCATTCCTTGAAATACTACCAAATTGGTTTTTGCCAGATTATAATCCACCAAACGATGCTGGGCAGCCGCAATCTGATCTTTTGAGACTTCCTTTCCGACAAACACAACCTTTATTTCACGCTTGTCATAGGAAATTTCCCGACTTAAAATCTGAGAGTCAGGGAACTGCAGTTCTTCTGCAATGAAATGATTGGCTGCAGACTGGTAGAAGGTTTCCCGCACGATATTATAAGTAAGGTAGACTGCCGGACACATCGTACCGATGGTTATCCAGATGATATAGCGTTTTACCAACTTTTCACGAGCTTTATCTACAAACTGCTTGCGCTGGAAGTGCATCACCCGCACCCCGATGTAAGTGGCCAGACTGATAAAAACGGAGTTAATGAAATACAAATAGAAGGCACCTAAAAAATACAGCAGATTCCCCGTGGCAATACCGAAACCAGCCGTACACAACGGCGGCATCAAGGCTGTAGCAATGGCCACACCCGGTATTACATTTCCCTTTTCCTTCGTGGCCAATGCCACAATGCCAGCCAGACCACCCACTAAGGCTATGAACACATCGTAAATGGTAGGCGAGGTGCGCGCCAACAATTCCGACTGAACTTCATCCAAGGGAGTAAAAGAAAAATAAATCGTGGCAGTTGTCACACTGAACAGCGTAGCTACCAGGTAACTTTTCAGTGAACGCTTCATCAGCTCGAAATCATTCAGTCCGATAGAAAGTCCCACTCCCATGATAGGTCCCATCAAAGGAGAAATCAACATGGCACCGATGATTACCGCCGTAGAATTGACATTCAGTCCCAGTGAAGCAATAAAGGTAGCAAAAATCAAGACCCAAAGATTGGTCCCTTTAAACTCTACCCCACTGCGGATGGCATCTACCGTCAGCTGTTCATCTTCCTTGCTCCGGTTCAAGTCCAGATACTCATTGAAGAATTTACGAAGGAGGAATTTCCTCTTGTTCCCTAGTTCCATACTTATCCGATTTATAAATTACAATTCAGCCTATATGCCCCACCCCACATTTCTTATTTAAAGAAACGGTTGACAAATGGAAGACTCCTTAAAGGTAAATCTTTTTTGATAATAAATGCTACAAAAACCAATATTAATAAGGTGCGGTAACTTAAACGTAACCAAAGGTTGGCGATAGGTGTTTCTTGTGACAAAACATAAAGCACCAACGCCAAAATCAGATAGGCAGTCATCCGCTTCAACGGATAAGCCACAGGGTATTTTTTCTGTCCGATAAAATAAGACAACAGGGTAATCACGCCATATCCGGCTACAGATGCCCAAGCCGAAGCTACATAACCATAAGTAGGTACCAACCAGATGTTCAGACCTAAAATCACGGCACATCCGATAAGAGAGAAGTAAGCTCCCCAATAGGTTTCATCCGTCAGCTTATACCAGAAAGAAAGGTTGAAATAGATACCTTTAATTATCTCGGCCAACATCACGATGGCTACTACGCTCAGTCCTTCCCAGTAGTCGGAGGCTACCATGTACTTCAGAATGTCCATGTAGCCCATCACTGCCAAGAATGCTAAAAGAGAAAAGATAAAGAAGTACTTCATGGCAGAAGAATACATCTTCTTGCTGTCGGCATCCTTATTTTTACCGAAGACAAAAGGCTCGTATGCATAACGGAAAGCCTGGGTAAACATAGCCATGACTAAAGCAACCTTACTGGTGGCACTGTAAATACCCAATTGTACCAGTCCTTCCGAACGGTCATCGAACAGATAGGGGTAAATCATCTTGTCGACCGTCTGATTGAGGATACCAACCAGTCCGAATATCAGAATCGGAAAAGAATAGTTGATCATGCGCTTCATCAGTACCTTGTCCATGCGGTAGGACACACCGCGCAGCTCGGGTATGAAGAAGAACATCTGCAAAGCCGACATAATCAGGTTGGACACGAAAATATATCCCACCAGATAATCGGGGTTATAGAACCAGCTGACAGTTTCGTGCGCATAGACATCGAGCCACGGACAAACTAACAGGAAGAACAGATTCAACAAGATGTTTCCTAGGATGTTCAGCAACTTGATGGCCGCAAACTTAACAGGCCGCTTCTTATAACGCAGGTAGGCAAAAGGTATACATTGGAAGGAATCGAGGGCCACCACACACACCATCATGGCAATATAGTCGGGATGGTCCGGATACTCCAACAAGGCTGAAAGTGGATGTAAAAAAGCCATACACAGCACCACAAACAGCAGCGAGAGCCCTCCCACAAACAACAGTGAATTGGCATATACCTTCTGCGCATCCTCGTCCGACTTATTGGCAAAACGGAAAAATCCCGTTTCCATACCAAAGGTCAGCAACACTAAAATCAGTGCTGTATAGGCATATACATTCGACACTACCCCATATCCTCCAGAAGCAGCAGGAAGTACTGCCGTGTAGAGAGGAACCAACAAATAATTCAAAAAACGTCCTACGATACTGCTCAGTCCATAAATGGCAGTATCCTTTGCCAAAGATTTTATTCCGGCCATAATGTTTATCAATCAAACAGCGTTCTTTCGCTATTGTATTTACTTTTTCCTAAATGTTTATATGCCAGCTCTGTCACCTCACGTCCTCTGGGGGTACGCTTCAGGAAGCCTTCTTTTATCAAGAAGGGTTCGTACACTTCTTCCAGCGTGCCCGGGTCTTCACCCAAAGCTGTAGCAATAGTGGTCAGTCCCACGGGGCCTCCCTTGAACTTGTCTATAATCGTGCACAGAATCTTGTTGTCTATCTCATCCAGACCATACTGGTCAATGTTCAGAGCCTCCAGTGCAAAACGGGCAATCTCCAAATCAATTCTTCCCGAGCCTTTTACCTGTGCAAAGTCGCGCACACGTCGCAACAAGGCATTGGCTATACGGGGGGTACCACGGCTACGGGAAGCTATCTCTCCTGCAGCATCTGCATCACACGGCACATCCAAGATGCGTGCGGAGCGAAGGATGATGCGTGAAAGTACTGAATCATCATAATACTCCAGGTGCAGGTTGATGCCGAAGCGGGCACGAAGCGGGGCTGTAAGCAAACCACTGCGTGTAGTGGCTCCCACCAACGTAAACGGATTCAGGTCAATCTGTATGCTGCGGGCAGAAGGTCCCTTGTCAATCATGATGTCGATGCGATAGTCTTCCATGGCAGAATAGAGGTATTCTTCCACTACCGGACTCAGACGGTGAATCTCATCAATAAACAGCACATCGTTCGGCTCCAAGCTGGTCAGTACTCCGGCCAAATCACCTGGTTTGTCGAGCACCGGTCCTGAAGTCACTTTAAATCCCACCCCTAATTCATTGGCAATAATGTTGCTCAGTGTGGTCTTTCCTAATCCGGGAGGGCCATGCAACAAGACATGGTCAAGCGCTTCTGCACGAAGTCTCGCCGCTTTTACAAAGATGCGCAGGTTATCCACCACCTTATCTTGTCCGCTGAAATCTTCGAATTGAAGCGGGCGAAGCGCATTCTCAAAATCACGCTCTTTTCCGGTTGGTTTATAATCGCGTATGTCAAATTGTTCTTCCATAAATTCTTTAAAAGTATGACCACAAAAGTACGAATAAAAGAAGAATCCCCGATGAAGAATCCCGATTTTCGTTTATATATTGTATTTTTGTCTACTACAAAAACTATTAGAATAAGCTTATGACATCAGCAACAACCCAACTCAATGGTACCCGTCTGATATTCTTCTCACCCACACAGACCTCGGCCAAGATTTCACGAGCTATCGGAGAAGGTATCGGCATGGGAAGAAGAATGGAAACAGACCTGACGCTGGATGAACAAACCTCCCCTATCGAGATGAACGGAGAACTGTGCGTCATCGCCGTTCCGGTATACGGCGGCCGTGTAGCCGCTACAGCACTCCAGCGCCTGCAACGACTCAAAGGCAACGGCTCACCTGCCATCCTTGTCGTGGCATATGGCAACCGTGATTACGAGGATGCCTTACTGGAACTCCGTGATACCGCTGTACAACTCGGTTTTGTACCTCTCACTGCAGGTGCGTTCATCGGGGAACATAGTTTTAGTACACCGGAACTTCCTATTGCTGCCGGACGTCCGGATACAGACGATTTACAACAGGCCCGTGAGTTTGGAAAAAGCAGTCTGGAAAAATGGGAAAAGTTGCAAGCGGCTGGAAACCCTATCACTGAATTAACGATAAAAGGAAATTTCCCCTACAAACAACTGACACCCGGTGCCCCCGCCTGCCCGACTTGCACGGACGGTTGTTTTGCTTGTGGAGAATGTATTGAAGTCTGCCCCACACATGCCATCCATTTCAGTGAAGACCAGAGCTCCATTGAAACAGATATTCACAAGTGCATCAAATGCTGCGCCTGCGTGAAATGCTGCCCGAACGAAGCCCGCGAGTTCAGTACCCCGTTTGCTGCCATCCTTCACGAGAAGTTCAGCGCCCGCCGTCAGCCGGAATTATTCTTCTAACATAAAAACTTGTTTACATGAAAGAAAGAGAAAAACGGGTACTGGTTGGCATGAGTGGCGGGATAGACAGTTCGGCTGCCTGCATCATGCTTCAGGAACAAGGATATGAGGTAGTAGGTGTCACGATGCGTACCTGGGACGTAGCCTCTCATTTCACTCCCGGGAATGACCAGCCCAATGAAGTCATAGAAGCCCAGGAGCTGGCGGCACGTTTAGGTATCGAACACCACGTGGCCGATGTCCGTACGGAGTTCCGGCAAGTCATCGTACAGTATTTCATCGACGAATATATGCGTGGACGCACTCCCAACCCCTGTGTCATGTGCAACCCTTTATTTAAGGAACGGATTCTGTGTGAATGGGCAGACAAGTGTAACTGTGCCTGGATTGCTACAGGGCATTACTGCCAACTGAAAGACCTTAACGGTTACCGTTACATCCTGACCGGAGACGACCCGCTGAAGGACCAATCGTACTTTCTGTGGAAACTTCCACAAGAAATTCTGAAACGTATGATGTTTCCCTTAGGAGGAATGACCAAAGCCAGTGTACGCGATTACCTGGCATCCAAAGGTTTTGAAGCCAAAGCACGCGGAGGAGAAAGCATGGAAATCTGCTTCATCGAAAAAGATTACAGGGAATTCCTGAAAGAGCATTGTCCCGATATTGATGAGAGAATTGGTCCGGGATGGTTTGTGGACAACAAAGGCCTGAAACTGGGACAGCACAAGGGGTTTGCCTACTACACCATCGGCCAGCGAAAAGGCCTGGAGATTGCTTTGGGTAAACCGGCGTATGTGCTAAAAATCAATCCGGTCAAGAATACGGTCATGTTAGGAGATGCCGACCAGCTCAAAACTTACTACATGTTAGTGGAAGACTATAACGTAGCCAGCCTGGAAGAGTTACTCAACTGCAAGGAGCTTTCAGTACGTATCCGCTACCGCAGCCGCTCAATTCCCTGCCGTGCAATTCTGCTGGACAACGGGCAACTATTAGTCCGGTTTGAGCAAGAGGCTTCTGCTATCACTCCCGGCCAGTCGGCAGTGTTCTACGAAGGGAACCGTGTACTCGGAGGCGGTTTCATCGCCTCGCAACAAGCAATTAAGAAAATAGC
>NZ_JBBKBF010000081.1:0-13375 GCF_037892625.1 Phocaeicola sp. ICN-14070
CTGATTTAATGAAAGACTCGTGTGTAAGGGGTGAGAAGGGTTTTTAACCTTCTTTTTTCTTGAAATATTCGTATCCGATGCGGCAGAACAGGCATTTCTTGGTGTCGCAGTAATTCTTTTTGAGTTGGATGAGTGCCTGACTGTCGCCGGCATGGGCGGCTTGCAGACCACATTCTTTCCACAGCCGGATGATGTAGTTATTTTCCGGTTTAAGTTGCTCCAGCAGGTTGCCGGCACGTTCGGTGAGCCGTTCTTCGCCTTTGTGCTTGCCGTAAGCATAGAGGAAGGGAACCACGGTATTGATAATCAGCAGGTCGATGGAGGCGTCGCTGAGGGTTTTCGGACGGGCAGGCGAGGATTCGCCGAAAACGTAGTGGGTAAGCCAGTAAAGGGAGGTACCTCCACGCAGCAGGTCGCGCAGTTCTTTCACCGTAGAGGCCAGCAGCAACTGAGAGAGCATGCCCTGGGAACGGTGGTAGAGGTTGGCCAGCTGGGCGATGCGTACGTGCGGAAAGTTACCCGGACGCATGCGGAGCATTTTCCACCGAAGGTGTTCGGAGGGCTGTAGCTCGAATTTGTGGGCCAGGTAGGCGTATTCCTTGGTAAGCTGAGCGGAATAGTCGTCGGACGGGAGTTCCTGCAACAGGCCGGCCTGCCCGAAGAAAATGGCTTCTATCTGAAAAAGATTATCGCGGTGCTTGTTGACGGCTTGCAAGGGAATGGTCTGTGCCCATTGCTCGAAGGCGTCGCTGTTGGTGCCGAAACCGAAATTGCGGGCTAAGGTGAGGAAAAAGGCTTGTTCCCAGTCGCCTTTACTTTGGGTAAGCTGGGCCTGGATGCGCTGTGTCTTCTGTTCGAAACGCTCCGTCTGCAGACTGGAGAGCCAGCTGTGGAGCAGGAGTTTGGGCAGGCGAGGGATGAGGCGGTAGCAGGCCGGGTAATGGCTGGTTTCAATCAGCTCGCGGTAGTTGTCTAACAGGTAGGGCGGATAGTGCAGCTCCATTTGCGGGATGGGTGTGCCGTCGGTGCGGAAGGTTTCGGCATCGATGTCGGAAGCCACATGCAGAATCACAGAGTCGTAGGCGCGGTCCTGATGATGGTGGTGGCGTTTCCAGTCGGAAGCGTGCACGTGGATTTCTACATTTCCCACCCACAGAATGCCGTCTATCTTGATTTTCGCATTGAAAAAGTCGGGTCCTGCATCGGGATTGGGGAGTCCGGGGTCAATGACTTCCACGGTTTGTCCTTGCGTGGTATGCAGCGGAGTGAGCGGAAAAAGCTTGTGCTTCCATACAAACTGGAGTAGATGTTCCATGTTAACGAGCTGTAAATGTTGGGTAAATGTAATGATTAATACTGAAAAACACTATCTTTGCGAATAAAATTATCATCAGAATTATGAAAATTGCATTAATTGGATATGGAAAGATGGGAAAGGAAATTGAAAAAATCGCCCTTTCCAGAGGTCATGAAATTGTGAGTATCATTGATATAAATAATCGGGAAGATTTTGCTTCAGAGGCTTTCCGCTCAGCCGATGTGGCCATTGAATTTACGGCTCCTTCAGTGGCTTACGGCAACTGTCTGGAGGCGTTCAAGAATGGGGTGAAAGTGGTATCGGGCAGTACCGGATGGATGGGAGAGCATGGCGAAGAGATGCGCCGTCTGTGTCAGGAGGAAGGTAAGACGTTGTTCTGGTCGTCTAACTTCAGCTTGGGTGTGGCTATCTTTGCGGCGGTGAACAAGTACCTGGCAAAGATTATGAACCAGTTCCCGAACTACGATGTGTCGATGGTAGAAACCCACCACGTACACAAGCTGGATGCCCCGAGTGGTACGGCCATTACGCTGGCTGAAGGGATTCTGGAAAATCTGGACCGCAAGCAGAAATGGGTGATGGGCACACTGACTGCTCCCGACGGTACGGTGACGGGTACGACCGACTGTGCACCGGATGAATTGCCCGTGAGTGCCATCCGCGAAGGGGAAGTGCCGGGTATCCATACCATCAAATATGAATCGGAGGCTGATTCTATCGTGATTACACATGACGCAAAGAACCGCAAGGGGTTTGCATTGGGAGCGGTGCTGGCTGCAGAATATACGGCTGCACACCAGGGCTTCTTAGGTATGAATGATTTATTTCAGTTTTGAGTATGATACAGGCATCGCGTAAACAATGGATAAAGTTCGGCATAGTGCTGGTGCTTTACCTGATTTTCCTGATTTGGTTGAAAAGCTGGCTGGGGCTGGTAGTGGTTCCGTTCATCTTTGACGCATATATTTCCAAAAAGATTCCCTGGACATGGTGGAAGAAATCGACCAACAAGACCGTGCTGACGGTGATGGGCTGGGTGGATGCCATCGTGTTTGCGCTGGTAGCAGTCTATTTTGTGAATCTGTACTTCTTTCAGAACTATGTGATTCCTTCTTCGTCGCTGGAGAAATCGCTGCTGGTGGGCGACTATCTGTTTGTAAGCAAGATGAGTTATGGTGCCCGTATTCCGCAGACACCGCTCCACATGCCGCTGACGCAGCATACGCTGCCGGTGTTCAACTGCAAGTCGTACCTGGAATGGCCGAAGTGGGACTACAAACGGGTGACCGGACTGGGAGAGGTGCAGCTGAATGACATCGTAGTATTCAACTTCCCGGCAGGGGATACGGTGGCTACCGGCAATCCGGCAGAAGACATCTATCGCATGAGCTATGCCATCGGCAAGCAACTTTCGAAGCCTATTGACTTGGCCAGCCTGAATCTGGAGCAGCAACGGGATGTGTATGATTATTATTACGCGGTAGGACGCAAGTATATTGACGAAAATCCGCAGCTGTATGGTGAGGTGATTACCCGTCCTGTAGACCGGAGAGAGAATTACGTGAAGCGTTGTGTGGGTATGCCGGGCCAGACACTGGAAATCAAGAACCGGATTATTTACCTGGACGGTAAGGCCAACAAGGAGCCGGATAATGTGCAGTATCGTTATCTGGTGTATACCAAGGGCATGCTGCCGGAGGATTTATGTCATGAATTGGGCATCAGCCAAGAGGACCTGATGGCTTGTTATACGGAGGAATCGGTGTATAACATGCCGTTGACTGAGAAGGCGAAGGCTGCCTTGCTGGCACGGAAGGATTTGGTAACTTCCATTGAAAACGTGCCGGATGATGATACGGGCGGACTGTATCCGGATAACAAGCTGACGGGCTGGACAGTAGATAACTATGGTCCGATATGGATTCCGAAGAAGGGGGCTACCATAGACCTGACACTGGATAACCTACCGATGTATGAACGTCCGATCAAGAACTATGAGGGCAACAGCCTGGAGGTGAAAGATGGAAAAATCTACATCAACGGACAGGAAACGACGAAATACACCTTCAAGATGGATTATTACTGGATGATGGGTGACAATCGTCATAATTCGGCCGACTCACGTTTCTGGGGGTTTGTGCCGGAAGACCATATTGTGGGTAAACCTATTTTTATCTGGCTGTCGCTGAACCAGGATCGTGGTTGGTTTGACGGAAAGATTCGCTGGAACCGTCTGTTTAAGTTTGTGGATTCCATTAAATAATCTATGAACAAAGGAAAGTCCGGATGGTGGTGGTTGAGAGCGGCCGGCCTGACGGTGTTGACCGTATGGCTGGTGCGGACCCTGCTTGTGACGACTTGTGTAATTCCTTCTTCCGGGATGGAAAATTCTCTTTATCAGGGAGAACGGATTCTGGTCAGCAAGTGGAGCTACGGGCTGCGTTTGCCTTTTTGTTCGCTTTTCGGCTATCATCGGCTGGCATCTTCGCGCGCGGAGAAGGGGGATATTCTCTTGTTCAATAACCCTCATCCCCAGCAGGTGGAGAGAGGGATAGAGTGGAGAGAGCTGTTTATCAGCCGCTGTATCGGCACGCCGGGAGATACGCTGATGCTGGATGCCGACCTGAACTGTGTGGGCGGAGAGGTGCTCAGTCCGGACGCCAAATCGCTGTATGCTTATCCGGTATCCTCGGAAGACTTGATGCTGACCGTGCTGTCGGTGCTGGGTATCAAAGGAAATACGCTGGCCGGATATACTTCCGACGGGGGGTATATACGGAGTTTCAGCCAATATGAATATTATTTGATTTCGCAGAAACTGGAGGGACGGATTCCACTGGTTCCGCTGGATGAAAAGAACCGTACGGAAGTGCATCCGTATGTGATTCCGGCAAAAGGCGTTCCGGTGAAGGTGTATCCCTGGAATGTGACCTTGCTCTGCAATACGATTGTGGCACATGAACACCAGCCTGCGGAAATCCTCCGTGATACGTTGTATGTGAAAGGGAAGCCCGTGGAGACTTATACGTTTAGCAAGGATTATTATTGGGTGGCTTCCAATGATCCGGTGAATATTTGTGACTCCCGCTTGTTCGGGTTCGTACCGGAGGACCACCTGATAGGGAAGGCCTGGCGCATCTGGTACTCTTCGCGGAAGGGGCGCTTCTGGCAGCGGGTGCAATGATATAAACTAAGAAAGAATGAAGAATGAAGTGATTTTGGGGTCGGCCTATCTGGCTCCCGTAGAATATTATACCAAACTTTTTGCTTATCCTTCGGTGTGTGTGGAGCGTTATGACCACTACATGAAGCAGACTTACCGTAACCGGTGTGTGATTGCATCGGCCGACGGGCCGTTGGCACTGACCATTCCGACGGAAAAGAGTGATGACCTGAAGTGTGTGATGAAGGATGTACGTATTTCCGACCATGGCAACTGGCGGCATGTGCACTGGAATGCGTTTGTAGCCGCTTACAAGCATAGTCCTTTCTTTGATTACTATGCGGATGAGTTTCACCGGTTCTTTGAGCAAAAATATGAGTTTCTGTTCGACTTTAACCTGGAACTGTGTGAGTGGGTGTGCCGGCAGATTGACATGGAACCTCGCCTGATACCTACCGAGGAATACATGTCGGAGGTGGAGTGTGCCGATGATTTCCGGGAACTGATTCATCCCAAACGGGATTATCGGGAGGCAGACAAGGCATTCTTTCCTAAACCTTACTATCAGGTGTTTGACCAGAAGTTGGGTTTTCTGCCTAATCTCAGTGTGATTGACCTGCTGTTCAATATGGGACCGGAAAGTTTGCTGGTGCTGCGTGACTCGGTGCGTACGTTCAATGAAATTTAAGGATACATATTCCTTCAAACCCGATTTTATGTTGTACATTTGTAACTGAATCAATGATTTAACAATATGAATAATCTTCCAACAGTAACGAAAAACCTGCTTATTATCAATGTGCTCTGTTTCTTCGGAATGTTTGTGGCCCGAAAATACGGAGTGGATATAGAGAATATGCTGGGGCTTCACTTTTTCCTGGCTTCGGATTTTAACCTGGGGCAACTTATCACTTACATGTTCATGCATGCCAATTTCTCGCATATCTTCTTCAATATGTTTGCGGTATGGATGTTCGGACGGGTACTGGAACAGGTGTGGGGACCTAAACGCTTCCTGACGTATTATCTGATTTGTGGTATTGGCGCCGGTCTGATTCAGGAAGTGGTGCAGTATGTGGAGTATCTGACCGTATGGTCGAATTACGATTCGGTCAACACGGGACTGGGTATCATTCCTATGGATGCGTTTCTGAACCAGTTGACTACCGTAGGTGCTTCGGGAGCGGTGTATGGCATTTTGCTGGCATTCGGTATGTTGTTTCCTAACAGTCAGATGTTTGTTTTCCCGATACCGATGCCTATCAAGGCGAAGTATTTCGTGATTGGATATGCCGTGCTGGAGTTGCTTCTGGGACTGGGCAGCAATGACGGAGTAGCCCATTTCGCTCATTTGGGAGGTATGTTGTTCGGCTTGATACTGATTGTTTATTGGAGAAAGAAAAATGGCGGCGGACGGATTTATTACTGATTTGAAAAGAAAGTTCCAGCAGGGAGACATTGTGCTGCGTCTGGTGTATGTGAACGTGGCGGTGTTTCTGGCAGTGACACTGGTGCAGATTTTTCTGACTTTGTTCAATGTGCCTTTTTTGCCATGGATGAACTATCTGGAACTGCCGGCATGGACGGAAGTTTTTATCCGTAGGCCCTGGACCCTGATTACTTACATGTTCATGCATGCCGGTGTGCTGCACATCTTGTTTAATATGCTGTGGCTGTTCTGGTTCGGTCGTCTGTTTTTAGCTTTTTTCTCGTCGAAGCACTTGCGCGGACTTTATTTCCTGGGAGGTATCTGTGGCGGATTGCTTTATATGCTGGCATATAATGTGTTTCCTTATTTTCAGGATGCCGTGTATTCTTCCTATTTGCTGGGTGCTTCGGCTTCTGTGTTGGCCATTGTGGTGGCGGTAAGTGTACGTGAACCGAATTATCCGGTGCAGTTCCTATTTATCGGTACGGTACGCCTGAAATATGTGGCTCTGTTTATGGTGGCGCTTGATTTGCTGTTCATGACTTCTGAGAATGCAGGCGGGCACATTGCACATCTGGGTGGTGCACTGGCCGGATGGTGGTTTGCGGCAGGATTGCAGAGCGGTCATGATGCCACGAAATGGATAAACCTGGTGTGCGACTGGTTTGCAGGCTTGGGACGTCCGGTGAAGCGTAAGCCCAAGATGAAGGTGCACTACGGAGGACGTCAGGCGGATTATGAATACAATGCCCGGAAAAAGGAACGTGAGGCAGAAATTGACCGGATTCTGGACAAACTGCGTAAGTCGGGCTATAACAGTCTGACGGATGACGAGAAAAAAAGCTTATTTGATGCAAGTAAGAAATGAGTATTTGGAAACATACGTTTAGAGGAGTCTTTATTTTAGGAAACCTGGTTGTCGGGACCGGATTTTTGTGCTGTGCTTACAGTCCGCTTCTATCGCCGGTGGCTCATCCGGTGCTGGCTTGTGCGGGGTTGTTTTTTCCCTTTTTCTTGTTGGCTTTGATTGTTCTTGCAGTAGTGGGGCTGTTTCATGGATGGAAGTTTATGTGCATTCCTTTGCTACTCTTACTGGCAGGAGGAGGGGCAGTCGCGACGTATACTCCGTTTAGAGGAGGGGAAGAACCTACAGACGGGGATGTACTGAAATTTCTGACCTACAACGTTATGAATATGTACGGAGATGCGGAAAATGAATCTCGTCCCGTGCAACATTATATTCAGGAAAGTGATGCAGACGTGGTTTGTCTGCAGGAGTATCAGTGGGATGCTCAAGAGACTAGGAAGGTTTTCCCTATGTATCCTTACAGAAAGTTGCTGAAAGCGTCTAACGGAAATGGGATGGCTTGCCTGTCGCGATTCCCGATTCTCTCGGTAGAACAGATTCCTTATGAAAGTGGGAGTAATGCCAGTTTTTTACTTCGGCTAAACATAAAAGGGGATACACTGACGTTGATATGCAATCATCTGGAATCGAATAAACTGGATGCGCATGATAAGGAAGTATACGAGGGATTGCTGAAATCGCCTGAAGAACAGAACGTGAAATCGGACAGTAAATACCTGTTGCATAAATTAGCTGATGCCGTGGCCATCCGTGGACCGCAGGCTGATTCGGTGGCACAGGCCATCTCCCGGCAGTCAGGTAAGTATCTGCTGGTATGCGGTGATTTCAATGATTCTCCTATTTCGTATGCGCATCACACCATCGGAAAAGGATTGACAGATGCTTATCGTGAAGCCGGCTGGGGACCGGGATTCTCGTATAACCGGAATTTTCTGTATTTCCGCATAGACCATTTATTTGTGAACAAGGGATTTAGAGTATTGAAATGCCGTGTGGACAATTCCATTTCGGCATCTGATCATTATCCGCTGTGGTGCCTGGTAGAGAAGTTATAACCTGATAATAAATAAAAGATGAAGAATTTAATTTTTGCAGCAGCTATGAGTTGTATGGTATGTGCCTGCGGGCAGCAGGCGGCAGACACGGGCAATCCGTTCCTGTCTGAGTTTGAAACCCCTTATGGAACACCTGACTTTGACCGTATCAAGGTGAAACATTATGAGCCGGCTTTCCTGAAAGGTATTGAACAGCAGAATGAAGAAATCAAGGCTATTGTGGAAAATCCGGAGGAACCGAGTTTCGAAAATACGATTGTGGCGCTGGACAACAGCGGGGAGATTCTGGCTCGTGTGAGCGGTGTGTTCTTTGCTTTGACAGAAGCAGATACCAATGACGAAATGATGGCGCTGGAAGCAAAGATTGCTCCGATGCTGTCTGAACACAGCGACAATATTTTCCTGAATCAGGAGCTGTATAAGAGAGTGGCTGCTGTTCATGATCAGGAAGAGGCTGGAAAGATTCAGCTGACCACCGAACAGCATTATTTGCTGGATAAATATTATAAGGAATTTATCCGTTCTGGTGCCGGACTGGATGCACAGAAGCAGGAACGTCTGCGTGAAATCAACAAGCAGCTTTCTACACTGACCATTGAGTTCGGTAATCATGTGCTGGCCGACAACAACGATTATCTGCTGGTGGTAGATAAGAAAGAAGACTTGGCCGGTCTGCCGGATGCAGTCATTGCAGGGGCTGCACAGGAAGCCAAGGCACATGGAAAAGACGGTAAATGGGTATTTACCTTGCAGGAATCCAGCCGTACTCCGTTGCTCCAGTATGCTCAGAACCGTGAACTGAGAAAGAATATCTATCAGGCATATACCAGCCTGGGTAACCGTGGCAATGCCAATGACAACAAGGAAGTGCTGAAAAAGGTGCTTGCTCTTCGTCTGGAAAAGGCACAGCTGATGGGATTCAACAATTTCGCAGAGTATCAGTTGGCTGACAACATGGCGAAGAACCCGAAGAATGCACTTGACCTGCTGTATGGCCTGTGGGAATATTCTATCAAGAATGCCAAAGCAGAAGCTGCTGAGTTGCAGAAAATTATGGACCGTGAAGGAAAAGGTGAGAAACTGGAAGCATGGGACTGGTGGTATTACGCTGAAAAGCTTCGTCAGGAAAAATATGATTTGAATGAAGATGCCATCAAGCCTTATTTCAGTCAGGAAGATGTACACAATGGACTGTGTACGGTAGTCAACAAACTGTATGGCATTACCTTGACTCCTTGTGATTCTATTTCTGTATATAATAAGGATGTGAAGACTTACATTGTGAAGGATGCTGACGGTTCACTGTTAGGCGTGTTCTATAGCGACTACATGCCTCGTGCCAGCAAACGGAGCGGTGCCTGGATGAGTAACTTCCGTGAGCAGCAGGAAGGTGTCCGTCCGTTGATTTATAATGTGGCCAGCTTTACCAAACCGGCAGGTGACCTTCCTTCTCTGCTGACAATCGATGAAGCACGCACCATGTATCATGAGTTCGGACATGCATTGCACGGATTGCTGACTCAGTGTAAGTACAAAGGTGTGTCTGGTACGTCTGTTGCTCAGGATTTCGTGGAACTTCCTTCACAGATTATGGAGCATTGGGCTGTAGAACCTGAAGTGTTGAAAATGTATGCGAAACATTACCAGACTCGTGAGGTTATCCCTGATTCTCTGATTGCCAAGATTGAAAATCAGGCATTGTTCAACCAGGGCTTTATGACCACAGAACTGTTGGCAGCTGCCATTCTGGATATGGAAATGCACTGCCTGACAACGATGGAAGGATTCGACGTGCTTCAGTTTGAAAAGCAGTTGATGGACAAATTGGGATTGATCCCGCAGATTGCGCCTCGTTATCGTTCTACTTACTTCAACCACATCATGGGTGGTTATGCAGCTGGTTATTATAGCTATATCTGGGCTGAACGTCTGGATACAGATGCTTTTGAGGCATTCAAGGAACATGGCTTGTTCGACCAGACTACCGCAACTTCTTTCCGTAAGAACATTCTGGAAAAAGGCGGTTCAGACGATCCGATGAAACTGTATGTAACCTTCCGTGGGGCAGAACCCAGCTTGGATGCGTTGCTGAAGACTCGCGGATTGAAATAAAATGTTCGGATAGCAAGAGAAATCTGTACAGAGTATAATGTAAAGAGGGAGTATGGCTTCATTTTTGCAAGCCGTACTCCCTTTTTTAGGCTCTAAGCCTTAAATATTTACAATCCTTTCCGCATATAAATGAAAAAAAAACTATATTTGCAACCTTGAATAAACGTATCAAATTTTAAAAGTAAATATAATAAACTAAAGTAACATGCAAAACAAAGGATTTGTAAAGGTTTTTGCGGTATTACTGACCCTTGCGTGTGCTTTTTATCTTTCGTTCTCATTCGTTACACGTTATCAGATGAACAAGGCGGCTGAGGACCCGAAAGGTTCGGCACATTACCTGGATTCCATGCAGAATCAGAAGGTGTGGTTGGGGATTTATACGCTGAAACAATGCCGTGAGATGGAAATCGGGTTGGGTTTGGACCTGAAAGGTGGTATGAACGTCATTCTGGAAGTTTCTGTACCAGATGTAGTGAAGGCGTTGGCCGACAACAAACCGGATGAAGCTTTCAATAAAGCTGTAGCAGAAGCTGCAAAATTGCAAATTAACAGCCAGGAAGACTTTATTACGCTGTTTATCAGAGAATACAAGAAACTGGCACCGGAAGGCAAACTTGCCGAATTGTTTGCAACTCAGCAGTTGAAGGATAAAGTAAATATCCGTAGTACAGACGCTGAAGTAGAAAAAGTATTACGTGAAGAGGTGAGTGCTGCTGTGGATAACTCATTCAATGTTTTGCGTACACGTATTGACCGCTTTGGTGTGGCTCAGCCAAACATCCAGACACTGGAAGGTAAGATGGGCCGTATCATGGTGGAATTGCCGGGTATCAAGGAACCAGAACGTGTGAGAAAACTGTTACAGGGTTCTGCTAACCTGGAATTCTGGGAAACATTTGAAGCAAAAGACATCGTTCCGGTATTGGCTTCTGCTGATAACCGCGCACGTGGCCTGCTAAATGTAGATGCTCCTGCTGATTCTGCAATGGTAGAAGCTGATACAACTGCTGTAGCTGAGGCTTCTGCTGTATCTGCAAAAGACAGTCTGGCTGCTGCATTGAAGGGTGAAACTGCTACTGCTTCTAACACAAATATTGAAGAACTGAAGAAAGAACATCCGTTGCTGGCTGTACTGCAGTTGAATCAGAGTGGTGTAGGCTGTATCGTTGGTTATGCTGACTATAAGGATACTGCTGATGTAAACCGTATCCTGAACATGAAGGCTGTGAAGGAAGTAATGCCGCGCGACTTGAAACTGATGTGGGGCGTGAAAGCTTCGGATATGGACAAGACAGGACGTATCTTCGAATTGTATGCTATTAAGTCGACAGAACGTAACGGTCGTGCACCGCTGGAAGGTGATGTAGTAACTGATGCAAAAGATGAATACGACCAGTTCAACAAGCCTTGTGTAAGCATGTCTATGAATACAGAAGGTTCTCGTCGCTGGGCTGCCCTGACTAAGAAGAATATCGGTAAGGAAATCGCTATCGTATTGGATGGATATGTATACAGTGCTCCGCGCGTAAACTCTGAAATTACGGGTGGTAACTCACAGATTACCGGTAACTTTACTCCGGAAGTTACAAAAGACTTGGCTAACGTGCTGAAATCTGGTAAGATGCCGGCTCCTGCACGTATCGTACAGGAAGACATCGTAGGTCCGTCTCTGGGACAGGAATCTATCAACCAGGGTATCGTATCTTTCATCGTGGCTTTGATTGTCCTGATGATTTATATGTGTGCAATGTACGGATTCATTCCGGGTATGGTGGCTAACGGTGCGTTGTTCATCAACTTCTTCTTCACACTGGGTATCCTTTCTTCATTCCAGGCTGCATTGACCATGTCTGGTATCGCCGGTATGGTATTGTCACTGGGTATGGCTGTGGATGCGAACGTATTGATTTACGAACGTACGAAAGAAGAGCTCCGTGCTGGTAAGGGAACCAAACAGGCATTGGCTGAAGGTTACAAGAATGCATTCTCTGCTATCTTCGACTCTAACTTGACTTCTATCATTACAGGTATCATCCTGTTTAACTTCGGTACTGGTCCGATCCGTGGTTTTGCCACTACCTTGATTATCGGTATCCTCTGCTCATTCTTCTCAGCTGTGTTCTTGACTCGTCTGGTTTACGAACACTTCATGAATAAGGACAAGTGGTTGAACCTGACATTCACTACAGGTATTTCAAAGAACCTGATGCAGAATGTACACTATAACTTCATGGGTATTACGAAACGCTCGTTCACTATCTGGGGAGCTATCATTGTAGTATGTATCATTTCATTCTTTGTACGTGGTCTTGCACAGAGTATCGACTTCACCGGTGGACGTAACTTCGTGGTTCAGTTCGAACAGGTTGTACAGCCGGAAACCGTACGTAGCTTGTTGCAGCCGAAAGTAGGCGACGCAAACGTACAGGCTATTGCTTTGGGTACAGATGGAAAGACTGTCCGTGTAACTACCAACTACCGTATCAACGAAGATTCTCCTACAATCGATGCAGAAATCGAGGAATTCCTTTACAATGCATTGAAAGAAGGTAATCTGTTGGGTGAAGGTACTACATTGGAAATCTTTATCGACCGTGATAATCGTGCCGGAGGTTCTATCATCAGTTCTCAGAAGGTAGGTCCTAGTATTGCCGATGATATTAAGACTTCAGCCGTATGGTCTGTAGTATTGGCCTTGATTGCCATCGGTTTGTATATCTTGATCCGTTTCAGCAACATCGCCTTCAGTATTGGTGCTACAGTAGCATTGATGGTAGATACCCTGTTAATTATAGGTGCTTACTCTTTGTGCTATGGATGGATGCCGTTCTCTTTGGAAATCGACCAGACATTCATTGGTGCAATTCTGACCGCAATCGGTTACTCTATCAACGATAAGGTGGTAATCTTCGACCGTGTGCGTGAGTTCATCGGTTTGTATCCGAAACGCGACCGTACACAGTTGTTCAATGATTCTTTGAACACGACTCTGTGTCGTACCATCAACACATCTTTGAGTACGTTGATTGTGTTGCTGAGTATCTTCATCCTTGGTGGTGACAGCATCCGCAGCTTCGCATTCGCCATGATTCTGGGTGTAGTAATCGGTACATTGTCTTCATTGTTCGTAGCTGCTCCGGTAGCTTACCTGACAATGGGCCATAAGATGCCGAAACAAGTTGGTGAAGCAGAATAAAATAGAAATCTGATATAATGTTTGAAAGCGGCTGTTTTCCTCGTGAAAGCAGCCGCTTTTTTGATATATTTGTGGGTGTGAAAAAAACGCTTAGGTGTTTGGTCTAAAACTCCTAAGCGTTTGGTTTTAAATGTCCTTGTATTTTAAGTAAAACGCCCTTGCGTTCTGATTCGAATGCACTTGTGTTTTGAATCAAACGTAAGGGCGTTTTCTACGGTCTATTTTTCATCC
>NZ_JBBKBF010000082.1:0-12726 GCF_037892625.1 Phocaeicola sp. ICN-14070
GTAATCATAGACAACCATCGCAAAGCCCTTGGCCGAGTGCTGCCGGATGAACGGTTCGATGATACTGAACGTCTTACCGGAACCCGGTGTACCGACTACCCAGGTACCTCTGAAGCAGTTGCTGATAGAGATCCATCCCTTCCTGAACTTTCCTTTGTAATAGTACCGCATGGGGATGTTCACACTGTATTCGTTCTCTATCTTCTCTTCGCATTGTTCGAAACTTTCGTTCTCGAAGTTAAAGCGGTCCTTCATCAGTCCGTCCTTGATGAATTTCGAGATGTTGTCCAGGGCTACATGCACCAATACTACACCTACGATGGAGGCCGCCATATAGAGAACGATATTCAGCGACAGGGTGTAGAGCCTCGGTTCCAGCTTATGTCCGAACAACCAAACGGAGAGTACCAGCACCAGCAGTCCGCCTGTCAACGGATATACTACCTGTCTGCGTGCGTTGAACTCCAGGTGTTTCTTGTTCCGTGTACCGACACAGGTGATGCAGATGAGCACCACCGTCACAATCTTGCTGTACACCAGGTTCCCGTCCCGGTAGATGACCCACTGCTTGATGCGTCCGTGGATATCCGTCAATATGCCGCCCCAATGGTCGAGCACTGCCGGGTCAATGGCATATTCAAAGAACTCCAGCAGTACGGATACATACACCACCGTACGGAATATCCGGTAGAATCCTTGCAATTCCTTACTTTCTTCCATGGCTTTAATCTGTTATTTTTTGATACCCCACAGGATATGGATGTGAGGCCACTGCATGCCACCGTCATTGGCAAGCTGACCGATATGCGACACCGCATAGAGCGGTTCTATTCCCGGGATGTCGGTTTGGACTGCGGCACGTACCTCTGTCATGAAGCGTTGCAGGAACTGTCTTATTTCCTCGTCCGGACTGTCAGTCATGAAATCGGCAAAGTCTTCTATCCTGTCTTCATTGACGTAGAAGAGCATTCCTTGGAAGAAATCATGGTAACGGCCGGTGCGGGCATTCCATTCTGTCCGGATTTTCTCTCTGTAGCTCTTTACAGAGGGGAATCTCACAAAACAGTCGGTTCCGTCGTCAATGAATATGAAATCTCCCGAAATATCTTCCTGTGTGAGACATTTGCATCTCAGCAGATACCCGAAGAACCCATGGTTCGGCTGTGCTATATCCATACACTGCGGTGTCATAAAATCTTCAATACCGTTCATCTTCATAAGTTTACTGTTTAAAAGTTGATAGGTTTACTTGTTCCATGAAATAATCGGACGCACCCGGTGCGCCTGATTTTTCGGGGTCTCGTGCATCGTGCCGCTGCCCAGAGAGTAGAGCCAGGCCTTGACTTTTTCCTGTCCGGCCACTTCCGTGGAGGTCCAGTACCAGCAGGCTTCTTTATCCACCGGCAAGGGCTGGCCGCCACAACGCTCAATAATGGGATTCACCTTTTCCAGGTTGCCGTATAGTACCCGCATTTCAGCGACCGAGGGTATATAGGCACTCTGACCATACCACCACATGCTGAAAACCGCTTCTGCCATCGGTGATGCCGTTTCCTTTGCCTCAAACAGCTTGGATGTATTGACATTCCCGTCAAAAGCTATGGGATCGGCAGAGGTACCCTGGGCAACACCGAGGCTGTCGGCAAAGGCCAGGGGTTCGAGGTCCCAGAGGTAAACCGCATAGCCGTATTTTTCTTTAATTTCCTCATTATCGGCATTTTTTGTATCAAACAGCACCGCTACCGCAGTCTTGTCTGACAGCTCATACGCTGTATAGGACAGCACCGTTCCGTCTGTACAGAGGACATGCCCCGGCTGTATGGCCGTATCAGGCACATCGAAATGCGCATCACAGGCAGCACACAACAGAGCTATTGTTGCCGCTGCCACCCATTGTAATTTTCGTATCATATAGTTTCCGTATTTTATGTTCCCTTATTTCACAGGCAGTTTCACACCCAGCACGACACCTGCCCGCAGTACGTCCGCACCTTTTATCATCACATCGCTCTTTACCTGCCAGTAGAGTGTCCATCCGGCCCGCAGCGCATAGTTGTGTTCGTAGCCGAAATGCAGACCGCCGAGGAACTTCCGGGTGTCGCTCCCTGCCGAAGCACCGATGTGCAGGCTGCCGTAGTGGTTGCGTCCCCGGGTGACACAGGGCTTGTAGGCCACACCGAAGCCGTAGGTGCGATAGTTGCGCCAGAATGAATCCGGGCAGATATGTTTGCACGAGGCACATTGGGCCCATTGCAGGTAGCCGTTGGCGAAAAATTCCCACGCATGACGGTAGTTGATCTCGTGTTCGTAGGCAAGTGTCGCATCCATGCCGTTCTTGTAGAGCAGCCCTACACCGAGCGAGAGGCGTCCGCTGCCTCGCTGTGCGCTCGCACTGGCAGCGATGCACACACAGGCCAGTATCAGGATAATCGTCTTTTTCATGGTCATTCCTCCTCCAATAGATCTGCGTGGAACGAATCTGCCGCCAGCACATCCTCATAGTCGATGTTCAGGCTGATGTTACGGCCGCTGATTTGCCGTTCCGTCATTTCAATGGTCAGCAGCTTGTTGTTCGGGAAGGTCAGCTTCTTCACGACCAGTACGTTCCGGTATCCGTGTCTGAACGTCTTGCCCGGTTCCAGTACCAGCGTGGGTGTCAGCTCGACGGTCTGTGCGTTGGTGGCCTTGGCAAGCTTCTTGTCCGTCAGCTTCACCCGTATCTCGTCGATGTCAAAACGGATGTTCGTCTTGTTCTCGATGGAGAAGTCGATGAAGAAATAGTTGCCCACCGAGTAGATGTTGTTCAGGCGCATTACCATGCGGTGCGCTTTGGTGGCCACATTGCGGATTTTCGCAGGCGAGTTCCAGATGCGCCGTGCATAGCTTGTCATGTCGGCGGTGGACATTGTCACTGCCGGATTGTTGAAGGCGTTGCGTTCCTGCAGCTGGATTTCCTTGTCCGTCACCGCCTCCTTCATCCGGGTCGTGTAGATCAGGGCATACTGCGAGCGGTAGCGTTCCGTCACGATGGTGACGATGGCAAGCACTTCGCCGTCCTCATGTCCTGCTTCCTTGGGCTTCAGGCGGATGACGTTGTCGATAGGCTGGTCACCTGCTACCTTGTCGGTGGAGATGTCCACGAAACGCACCGGTTCCGATGCCGTGATGACGGTCGTTACCTGTTCGTTCACCGTCAGCTGTTCCATTTCTTCATAGGTTGTCTGCGCCAGTGCGTTCTGTGCAGCCGGCAATCCCGCCGCCAGAAGAAATGCCATTACGATTTTCTTCCAATTCATATCCATGTCGTTGATTATAGTTATTCGTTTGTTTCTTCTTTTCCCTTTTCTCTTTCCGGGGCTTCCTGCCCGTCAATCCTTTGGGCGCAGATCCATGTGCAGCGTCCTGTCCGGGTCATCCGGACCTCGCATTCCCACCAGGTGTCTATCTCCGCTGTCTTGAAGTTGACTTCCCCGTATCTCGGTCCGTAGAAACCGGTCTCCTTCTGAAAGGCGAACAGGGCAATCCTTTGTCCGTTCCCTGTCAGGAAATTGCATATCAGGGCAAAGCGGCTGCCGTGGTGCCACCATTGCCTGCTTACAAGCTTTCCGGTGAATGTTCCCGGCTCTTCGGGAGCGACATAGTCCTCATAGTACAGTCCATCCGTTCCCAGATGAAGGTTTGACAAATCCTTTTCCATGGTACCTGCATCTTAGCTTTTCTTCTCCTGTCCGTTCACCAGATATACGAACGTCCCGTATTTCAGCTTGACCTTGTTCTTCTTGATGGCCTTGCTGATGGCGTTGCTTGTCTTCTGGTAGGCATTAGTCACCGCCTGCATGCCCCATTGGGCAAGGCTGCTTCCCATGCTTCCCATTCCCATGTTCATATTGCCCGACATGGCACTGCTCGCCACATCCTTGCTCGTTTCCCGGAACTGGCTGTTGGGTACATACAGTCCTTCCATGCCGTCGGTGTCGTAGATGGACAGGCTAACCTTCATCAGTTCGTCATCCACCAGGATGCTGCTGATGCTGCCTTTCACCCGGCCTGACGAAAAACCGCTTACCATGGCGTAAAGGTAGGTTCCCCGTTTTACCACGTATTTTCCGATTTCCACGTCATCGAGCAGGCGCAGCCTTACGCGCGAGCCGTCCACCGCCTTGATGTTCTCGTCAATGATGGCCTGTATGAGCTTCGGCTCACGGGCATCCTTCGCCAGCGTGTTGAAGTAATCTGAAGCGGTCTTCACCTTGCGCACCACCTCGTTGGTCGGTGCATCGTTGGACGGTGTCTTCACCGCCCGCTTCTCTTCGTCGATGGTTCCTGATACTTCCGTTGCCCGGGGCGGAACAGTGTCGGCAGTCTCGGTCTCTGCCGGTGGCTGAACTGCGTTTTGTCCTTTCAGCCTTGCTTCGGCAAGGGCTTTTTCCAGTTCGGCGAGGGCTTCCTGTTCCCGTGCCTTGGCCGAGGCAATCTCAACCGCCGCTGCCTTCTCTTGTTCCTGTTCCGTGAGCAGGTCGAGGTCGTCCTGCGTGTATTTCGATTCATATTCCTCCTTCTTCTTACCGGATTCGTCCCGGTCGATGTTGTCCACTGCGGAGTAGTCCTGTATCTTGCCCCACGATTTGGCCATATTCTCGTACTTGCTGCCTATGCCGTCATCCTTGATCTGTGCTCCCGGCAGTTCGGGATTCAGAAATTCCGTTGTCTGCATCGTCTTGTCCTTTATCTTCAGGGTTTCCGTGTGGAACAGGTCGAAGATAAAATAGGACGCGCCGAGCAGGGGGAAGTAAAGGATGGCAGGAAGCATGTACTTCGGCTGTCTCCAGTTGATTTTCTCCAATAGATTCTTCATTGCATGTCTTTGATTGATGGATGATTATCTCTTGCATTATCCGGTTGTCCGGTTATTCCGTTTGTATGTTCCTGTCTCTTACCCTCCTGATGCAGCCTGTGCCGTTCCCTCAGCACCGAATCCTGCACCTCCGTTGCCGTGCGTCCCGCCGGACTGTGGCGGTACACCGCTACCAGGCGGTAGGTGTTCCAGGCAAAGGCCCCGATGACGAAAGTGAAGACGATGACCAGAAACAGCGTCCGGTGTGCGTCGGCGAAACCCTGCACCCTGGCTGCAGCCCGGTCGATGCGTGTCGCCCTGGCGAACCTGCGCCCGGCATCCACGTCACGCTCATAGCGTTCCTTGTATTGCGGATGGTTCTTGTCCGGCATCTTCTCTCCGAACAGCATCCGCCTGAATCCTTTGACATTCATATGTTCGTTGGTTTAGTAGTTGCTCTTGGCCTTCTGTTCGATGTCCTTGTTCAGCAGCGTACGCCAGTTGACAATCAGCAGTCCGTGCGGATTGTTGTCCGTCCTCGGCACCCGTTTGAGCTGTCCTGCCGTAACCAGCTCGCGCATCAGGATGTTGCTCCTGCGTTCGATACGCTGCCGTCCGTAGTAGGTGAACTCCATGCTCTTCTTGTCAAAGGCGATGCTGTCGCAGAAGATTGAGAATACCGCACTCGTACCCAGGATGTTCGAGTAGAACCCTTTTTCTTTCAGGGTGTTGTATTGTGCCAGTCCCGTCTCATCGACCAGGTACATCGCTTTCTCCATCGTGTAGCGGATGTACTTGTCATCCGGTGCCAGCGTGAAGAAATAGTGGTGGAACCTCTCCACATGGCTCTTGGCTTCCACGTCCAGGGTTTCCTCCATGGTCGTCCGGTTCACGAGGATGGGCACGTTGCCGTCCAGCACATACACTTTTTTCTGTGCGTCCGTCACCATCGTGCGGGCAGTCCATATGCTCGACACGCTGATGATGACGCATCCCACAAGGAAGGCCGTGCAGATGATGCCCACCAGCCGGATTTTGTTCTCCAAATGCTTGATAACCATATTTCTCTATATTTGATTGTTTACTGATTGTTTCTCCATTTCAGGTATTCCTCATGCAGCATCGGCATGATATCCTCCAGTAGGTCTTGCCGGAGCTTCTCGAACTCCCGTGGGAAGTGCTCCGTGTAGATTCCCAGTACGATTACCCGAATGAACACCCACCAGATGCCGCGTTTTCGTTTCCGGACTTTTTTCTGCAGCCTGGCCAGCTGCAGGCGGTAGGTCAGGTAGTTAGTTAGCGGGGCGATATACCGTTTGTCCCGGTCAAAGCCGTCGTCCAGCACCCGGTATTCCGCAGTGAGCCGCTGGTTTGCGGCACGCCGCATTTCTTCGTTGACACGCTTGTTCATGTAGCGGACGAACTGTTCGTCCCTGTACCATTTCTTCAGTTTCTTGCTTGTTTTCATCGTTCTATCTTTTTATAAGGTTTGTCATCCTCTCATCATGGTTCCGATGCCGCCCGTTGCCGTCATCTTGGCCTGCTGTGCCACACCCTCGCCGAAGTTTCGGGTCGAGAAGGCCGTGTCGCCTTCCGGAATCATCCACGCTGCCAGATCCGGCACCAGGTTCAGGCACTTCAGAGCTACGATGCTTGCCGCCATCAGGTAGCCTGCCGAGAAGAAGCTGTTCTGCAGGTAGGCAGCCATCGTCTGCTCGCTGGCCGTGATAGCCGTCAGGTTTTCCACCTGTATGCAGAGCACGATGTCGAACAGCAGTAACACGTAAAATCCTACGAAGTAGAGCATCGCCCCGTAGAAATGCACGGTCAGGTACCGGATAAGCCACTTCGCCCATGCACCTTCCCACTTGGGCAACAGCGAGAACGCCCATTGTATCGGACCGAATATCGTCAGCATGCCCAGCAGGATCTGCTGGCAGTAAATGGTCGCCCACCAGCCAATGCGATAGACGATCAGGGCGATGAGCATGATGATCTTGTCGATGCCCACGATGACACCTGCCGTCAGCGAGGTGAACCACAGTTCGGCCGCGTCTTTCTCCATTTTCGTTACCTCGTCCACGCCCGTCTGCTCCATGGTGGCCTCTATCAGATTGGGGTCGGATGTCCCTGTGTGGGCTACATCCGCCTGTGCCTGCAGGCTGTTGTACATCGTGTCGCGCACATGGATGAGCTGTTGCACCTCCTCGAACTTGTCCGCTATCTGGGTGGCTTCCGCTTCGTAGAGGTCATGTGTGTACGAGCCGATGCAATTCGGTATGTAGGACAGGAAGTCCAGGAAGCACCAGCTGTTTCCGCTGCCTGCCATGCCGGTATCTGCCGGCGGATACCACCAGCAGAGGATGATGGAGACGGCCAGCGGGCGGAACAGTTTCATCACGTCCAGCGGCTCGTGCTTCACCATCATCTTGTAGGCCATGCCCGCTGCCATCACGATGGCGAACAGGGCGGCCAGTGCCATGCACATCTGCAGGATCCACCAGAACGGTCCCTGCGAGCCGGTGAAGGTCGCATCGGTCAGGAACTCGTTGGTCTGAAAAATCACGTCGTCTATCTCTTCTTCCAGGATGTTGATGCCGAAATCCGAGAGTATATTTCCATCTGCCATAAGTATGTTCGTTTTTTTAGTTTCTGTTTACCGTTTCGTCTCCCTCACCGGTGTCACTGTTTCCTCCGGACTGCGATCCGGATGCGGCAAAGCGCGATTCGTTCCACCTGCTCACTGCATCACGGACGATGCTTCCCTTGTCCAGGGTGCGTCCGGCAGTGGCATTCAGCAGGGTTTCTGTCCGGGTTGCATTCCGTCTCCGGGCAAGGTAGCCGATGAGAATTTCGTTCTGCCTTGCCACATCTTCGTAGATGCGCAGATATTCCTTCTTCCGCTGCGCATTGGGCATATAGGGCTCGCGGGTTGCCGTGAGTGCAAACTGGTAGATGCGGTAGTATTCCGTCCACTGCGCCCGGTCTTCCGGTGTGCCGCCGGAGGGAATGATACGGTCGATATTTCGTTCGAGCCTGTCCATCTGTCCTTTGACCTTGTCACCCTCGGCCAGCCATGCCAGGTCTATCTGGCGGTCGGCCACATTCAGGGCCTCGATTTTCGCCCGGCTTACCAGTGCCGAGTCTATTTCCTCCGCTTCATCCGTCTGGTTGTAGAGGTTCACTCCGGCCAGTGTGCGGAACGACAGCTTGTTTTTGGCAGCTGCCGATTTCTTGTACTTACGGTGCAGCAGCGTGTAGTAAAATTCAGGCGTGAGTGCGCCCGTACCCGTTTCCATCACCGTAATCTGGTTCCGTTTCGGTGCATCGTGGTTGTAGGTCACGGACTGCGCCCTGACCGTGGCTGCGGCAAGCAGGGCGGTCGTCATCAGTAGCAATGTTCGTTTCATTTCTTTTCCCTTTTATCGTTCGTTAATAATCCAGTCGTCCTGCACCGCGCCACCGTCCGAAAGCCCCTTCGACAATTTCGCGTTTGGTACGTTCCCGGTAAATCTTCGCTTTCCAATAGCCGATGCGGACCTGTATGTAACGCCATGTCTCCATGTAGGCCCGGTTCAGATGCCGTTCGATACTGTCCAGAGATCGGTTCACGTTCTCCAGCACCATCAGCAGGTCATTGGTCGAGCAGGCTGCCGCTCCCGTGGCATACAGTACGAGGTCGCTCACCGATTTGTAGAGGTGTTCGCCTTCACGGGCGATGTTCCGTATCGCCTTCTCGTTGACGGTGATGATCAGCAGGTCCGACGCTTCCGCTTTCCCGCGTTTCAGCACTTTCTCGTGAAAGGTTTCCAGCATGGTCTTGTAGTCACCGATACGGTCACTTACCGTCCGGTAGGTGTCCTTCACGTTCAGTACCGTGCGCAGGGACTGGTACATCACGTCGATGACGTCAAAGGCACGGGTGTAGCGGTCGAGATCGACATTCAGCTCCTTGTAGCCGTCCACTTCTTCACGGCTGTATTCATGCAGCAGCTTGTTGCTGTACTCCAGCGTGCTGCGGGCAAGCAGCAGGCTGCGCTGCTTTTTGTGGTCATGGATGTAGGCTTCCACCGATACGATGTCGAAGGTCACCTGTGCCCGGAGCTTACCGGACAGCAGGGCGAGCAGCATCAGGGCGGCCAGCAGTATGCGTTTCATGGCTGTACCTCCTTTCTTCCGCTTCGTCCGCTACGGGATGCCCGTGCGTTCTCCACCCACCGGTCATGGCATTCTTCCACGAGCGTGAGCCTGCGTCCCTCGTCCGTGTCAAGTTCCGGCAGCACGTCCTTCAGCACGTCGATGATGCTCCGCTTGTAGTGCATCATCTTTTCCAGCGATACAAGATCAGCATATATCTTTGTGATACGGCTGTCCACCTCCCGGGCGATTTCCAGGCGGTCGCTTGACCAAAGCAGGTGGTACACGTCACCGGCAGGTTCCTCTTCCATCGGCTCGTTACGGGCATATTCCGTCGTGATTTTACAGTCGGGATGCTCCCGGGCTATTTCCGAAATGCGCTCGTTCACCATCCGCGTCTTTTCCTCGTCCGACAGACTTGCATCGAGCGTCAGCACGTCGGCGACATGCGTGTCCGTGTACGACGAGGTCAGTTCCCAGCTTATCTGGATGATGGCCCTGTGTATCTTGATACCGAGGAAGTACTTCGGTTTGCGGGCGATCGAGAGGGTTGCGCTGAACGTGATTTCACCGTTGATGTTCGACATGGTCGCCTTGCGGACGAACGTATAGCCGTTCCAGGACCCGCCGTCTTTCCACGTGAGGCTGTAGGCCGCCCTGCAGTCCTGCATGATGGCCGGCAGGCGGTAGTAGTCATCGGTCGGCACGCTGTTGTCACCGGCCGCTTCCTCCCGGGCAGCCTTGTAGTCCTGCTGCTTTTTCCGCCATGCTGCCAGTTCGCTTTCCAGTTCCTCTATCTGTTTCCGGTTGGCATTGTACTGCTGGCGGTATCTGGCGGCATCCTCCACGCTCGCCCCGGCGATTTTCTTCAGCAGGTCTTCGTTCTCTCGTTCCAGGGTGGCGACCTGCGATTCCAGCGCGGACACCCGGCTGTCCGCCTCCTGTATCAGGGCATCGAGTTCCGAGAAGTCCAGCTCGTTCTCCGTGACGGTGGTCTGCATGACACATTCTTTTGAATGGGCGTTCAGGGAACTTCCGCACTTGCGGCACTTGTACTGTGTCGAGCCTTGTCCCAAGGTGGCTCCGTCCGAACAGGTCACACTGATGGTGACGCTCTCACATCCCTGCAGCTTCCCTGCGTCCGTTGCCTGATAGTAGTTGCGGCCATCGGATGCGATGTAGTACACGTAGCCCTCCTCGTTGTCGTTGAACTCCGAGAGACGCGCGTTCAGCTGTGCCTTGAAGGTGTTCAGATCCATCGAGTACGAATCGAACACTTCTTCATACACCACGGTTTCTCGGTTCCAGCTTTGGGTCACGTGTATTTCGTAGGCATACGCCTTTTTCGTCTGCTTCTTGCCTTTCTTGATGATGTAGGACTGCATCCGATAGCTGATGCTGTAGGTGTTTCCGTCGTTGCTGCCGTTGAGCTGCTGCACCCGGCTCCTCGACCATCCGGCATGGTGTTCCGAGTTGGCAAGGGCCTGTTCCCGTTGCGAGGCGTTGGGGTAGAAGTTCGCGTCACCCGTCTGGAAGCGGGTCCAGGCACTTCCGTTCAGGATGCTGTTGTCGTCCGTCGGCGGATAGTAGTCGCACAGCGCAACGCTTCCCTGTTCGCGCCGGGCGATGTACCACCGTTGCGTGTAGTAGTTTCCCATCCCTTCGTCCAGGTAATCCGTCATCCAGGACGTGAGGTCATAGTTGCCGAAGTCGAACAGTCCGGCCACGTTGTCCGCACCGCCCACCATATCCAGCAGCAGGCCTCCCACGCCGTTTTCCGCCTGTTCGAACAGGTCTCCGTAGTGATCGTACAGATTGCCTATCTCGCTGATTTTTCCGCCTATCAGGTCGTGGAACGCGCTGGTTTGCAGCAGGGCGTCTCCGAGGTTTTCCACCCCGGAGGTAGCCAGTCCCACACCCATTTCATACAGCTTGTCAAGATCACCTGCCAAGTGCTCCTTGGTGAAGTTCTCCGGCACGCGGGCCAGGTTGTCCATCAGCTGTTTCCACCGGATGCCACCCAGCTCCGAGAGGTTCAACAGGGCGGCCACCTCCCGATTGATTTCCAGAAAGGCGATGTCCTTGAAGCTCAGCGAACTGTTGGTCACGATGCTCTCGAACTGCATGCACAGGTTCTTGGTATCGTCACAGACTTTCACCAGGTAGCTGCCCCAGTGGATGGCGGTCTGTGGCGAGCGCAGCATCAGTTTGGCCACTACCCAGATTTTGGGCATGATCTTCTCCGCCACCATGTGATAGATGCGCCGGTAGTAGTAATTCTCCGTACTGCTGCTCCAGATGCCGAGGTCAGACAGAGCCTTGTGCTCCAAGAATTTGGATGCAAAGATTCCCGCTGCTGCCACCTCCGCTGCCGTGTAATGCTTCAGGATGTCATCGACCTGCTCCCGGTAGTAGCTTTCGGCCAAGGCCTCCGTACCGAAGGCGGCAGCCATGGCCGCTACGGTACGCGCGTCATAGTTCACGCTGTAGTACTGGGCATGGATACGCTGCACGAAAGTGAGCGCAAGTACGATCAGGACAAACGACAGTCGTTTCATCATCTTATCTTTTTATCTCTCTGTTATCTTGTTCATTTCCCTCTGCTCGAAATGCCACCGTTCGGTTTCAAGGCAGTTTTCCGTCACCAGCCGGCAGAACATCTCATGAATGGCATAGGCATCCCCGATGGCTCTTCTCATCCGTGTCTTGTAGGAACAGAACCATCTCATGTACCAGGGCTGGCCCAGATAGGCCTCACGTATGGTGTGGTAGCGTTGCCATCCCAGGTCGTTCAGTCTGTTGCCGCTCAGCGGGCTGCTGTTCAGTTCCCTTCTCAGTTCCTCACGGAATCGCTCTTCGTCGAAGAGCGGCCTGCGGTTCATGCTGTCGCACAGGTCGTAGAACTCCTTTTCTCTGGGGTTGTCTCTGTAATATCGGTCCAGGTATGCGTCGAGTTCAGCTTCCGGCATACCCAGCCTGAGGGAATACTGCGCCAGCAGCCGTTCGATGGCCGACACCTTTTCCGGTGCCAGGCCGTAGTCCGAGAGCAGCCGTTTCCTGGACAGCATACAGAAATCACGGATGGTGAGGCGGTTGAGTTCCGGATGGTCAATGCTGACATCCTCCCTTGTCAGGCAGCTTTCGAATCCCATTTCAGCCAGGCCGAAACCGAGAGACAGGTCAATCAGAATCCTTTCTTTTTTCATGATGGCTATGATTTTGTCGTTAAGTTCAATACCCGTCCCGCCTCGTTGACCTTCCGGGCGAAAGGCAGGGACTTGTCAATGCCGCTGGCATTCCAGTCCTGGCAGTAGGCTTCGATAGCCTCCTGGTGACTGCATTGCAGCTCTTTCTTGTAGAGTTTCAGGGCTTCCTTTTCCGACCGCTCGGTGGTGTAGGTCATATAGCACTCCCGCGGTTCCTCCACACCGTACACACCGCTGGTCGTCCCTCGGCGGATAAACACCTCGCGGAAGAAACTGCGGCCCTCCTTGTTCTCCAGGCGGTTGATAGTGAATATCTTCTTGCAGTCCACGTCTGTCAGTCCGAGAATCGCCTTGATGGTGTCAAAGCGTTCCTTGAATTTGCTCTGGTCGAGCAGCATGACCACGTCCGAGTTGTTGATGATGGCTTCCTTCACGATTTCCGAGCCGATGATGTCCTGTATCTCCTGGGTGACGACACCGACCGATGCCCAGAATTTTCTGGCCGTCTTGTACATGAACTTGATGTATTCGGCCATCAGCGGTGAAGCG
>NZ_JBBKBF010000083.1:0-12341 GCF_037892625.1 Phocaeicola sp. ICN-14070
AAAAACTTTGAAACATTATAGTAAAGGCGATGCAGTTAATACATTAAGTTCTGATAATATATTTTCTATTTGTAAGACTAGTACAAACGATATTTGGATTGGTACAACTTCTGGTTTGTTACGATATAATCGTTCAACGGATGATTTTTTACGTGTGAAAGAATTGGAAAGTATATTTGTATATGATATTTTGGAAGATAGTTATGGAAAATTATGGATGGCAACTTATTCGGATGGTGTTTTTTGTTATGATTTGCCTCAAAACCGTTGGAAACATTATACATGGATTCCAGGGGATAGTACTTCCTTGCCTTATAATAAGGTAATTAGTATTTTTGAAGATAGTCATAAACGGGTATGGTTTACTACACAAGGAGCTGGTTTTTGTCGTTTTTGTTCTGAGACAGATAATTTTATTTGTTATGATATGTCTGATGGATTTCCTAGCAATATTGTGTATAAAATAGTAGAGGACAATAAGGGGAAGTTATGGTTGACAACGAATAAAGGTTTGGTTTCTTTTCTTCCGGAAACAGGTGTTAAACATATATATACGACCGCTAATGGGCTACTTAGTAACCAATTTAATTATCAATCAGGATTTAAAGATAATGAGGGAATAATTTATTTAGGGAGTATTGATGGGTTTATTGCTTTTAATCCTTCTGAATTTGCAGAAAATAAGCAAGTTCCGCCATTGGTGCTAACCGATTTCTTCTTATTTAATAAGCGTTCTCCAATAGCTATAGAGGGTTCTCCTATTTTTAAAAGTATTACTTATTCAGATGTAATAGAGTTGAGTGCGGAGCAGAATTCTTTTTCTTTGAGGGCGTCAGTGTTGAGTTATCAAGCTCCTTTATCAAATATTATAATCTATAAGTTAGATGGATATGATAAGGAATGGTATACTTTGGAGAGAGGGGAGTCAAAGATTAGCTATTCTAATTTGCCTTATGGATCATATATGTTAAGAGTTAGGGGGGCAAATAGTGATGGAATATGGAGTCCTCAAGAACGTATCTTAAAAATACATGTGCATCCTCCTTTTTATCTTTCTTGGTTTGCTTATATTATTTATAGTATATTGTTAATATTATCTGTAATGATGTCTTTTTACTACTTCAGGAAAAGAAGTCAAAAGAAGCATTTGCGAGCAATGGAAATCTTGAAATATGAAAAAGAACGTGAATTATATACGGCGAAAATAGATTTTTTCACTAATGTGGCACATGAAATACGTACTCCTTTGACTTTGATAAAAAGTCCTTTAGAGAATGTGCTGGCTTCTGCTCATCTGGATGAGAATATAAAAGATGACCTTGAAATTATGGATTTGAATACCAATCGTTTGCTGGACTTGGTGAATCAGTTACTTGATTTTCGCAAGACGGAAACAAAAGGCTTCAGATTAAATTTTATGGATTATAATTTATCAGGTCTTTTACAAGCTATTTATAAACGTTTTACTCCTCTTGCCCGGGAGAAAGGCTTGGAGTTTGCGATAGAAAGTATAGATGATTTACATGCTTCGGTCGATAAGGAGGGATTTACGAAGATTATAAGTAATTTGTTTACCAATGCCATTAAATATTCGGATACTTATATTTGTGTGAAATTGCGTTTGGACAAATCTTCGAATTTATTAATTCTGTCTGTAGAAAATGATGGGGTGATTGTTCCGAAAGATGAACGTGAAGAGATCTTTAAGCCTTTTAAGCAGTATCATGAAGAAAATACTCATGTGCAAGGTACTGGTATTGGACTTGCATTGGCTCGTTCTTTAGCTGAATTGCATGGGGGAAAATTATCGATGGATGAAGCATTGGATTGTAACCGTTTTATTCTTCAGCTTCCATTGTGTCATGAACAGATATTAAATTTGTCTCATACAGAAGATGAAGAGCCTGTTCTCGCCGTAGATTCGAATGTTCTGGAACCGCTTTCGCAGTCAGATTCTTTCCGTTATACGTTGTTGGTAGTAGAGGATAATACTGAAATGCGTAAATTTTTGCAGAAGCAGTTGGCTGAATCTTATAAAGTATTTGTTGTGTCCAATGGTGTGGAAGCGTTGAAGATTTTGCAGGATTCTATTGTAAATTTGGTTCTTTCGGATATAATGATGCCTGAAATGGATGGATTGGAATTGTGTGATGTAATAAAGTCTAATCTGGATTATAGCCATATTCCAGTTATTCTATTGACTGCAAAGACTACTTTGCAATCAAAGATTGAAGGAATGAAGGCGGGGGCCGATGCGTATGTAGAAAAGCCTTTCTCGATGGAATACCTGAAAGCTTGTATTTCGAATTTATTGAAGAATCGTGAACAGTTACAAGCAACCTTTGTTCACGCTCCTTTTGTGCAGACTAATAGTATGGCAATTACTAAGGCTGATGAAGAATTTCTGAAAAAATTAAATGAAATTGTACAGGCCAATATTCAGAATCCTGATTTTAGTTTGTTGGATATGGCAGATCAGTTATGCATGAGTCGCTCTAGTTTAAATCGTAAAATAAAAGGAATACTTGATGTAACTCCTAATGACTATATTCGTATAGAACGATTAAAAAAAGCAGCTTTACTTTTGAAGGAAAGAAATTGTAAGATTAATGAGGTTTGTTATATGGTTGGCTTTAATACGCCATCCTATTTTGCAAAATGTTTTCAAAAACAATTCGGTATGTTACCTAAAGATTTTGGGGTAGATAAATGATATGGAAGGTCTATTTTCATTTCTAATGTTTAGGGTGGAATATAGGGAAATGCAATAATATTCTTAAAAAATAGAATAGTAATTGCATACATAAGTGTATATATAAAGTATTTAGGTTTTGAATTTATTTTATTATAAATAGAATGTATTGTATCATGTTTTTTCTCTTTGATGAACTACTTTTGAATCGATTCATTTTAACTTTAAATTAGTATGAAAACAAAATTAATGAGTTGCTTATTTTGCGTAGGCGTTGGATTAGTTCCTTCGATGGCAAGTTCGATGAATGAGGAAGTTCAAACTCTGATTGTACACCAATCAAATAAGCGGGCATTGTCTGGTATTGTTACAGACGCGACAACTAATGAGCCTCTTATTGGAGTTAGTATTTTGATAAAATGAACACAGGTGGGCACTGTAACAGATGTGGATGGAAAATTTATATTGGATGTAAGTCAAAATGATGTTTTAGAGTTTTCTTATATAGGTTATAAGTCACAAACGTTAGCTGTTGAGGGAAAAACAATATTAAATGTTTTAATGACTCCTGATAATGAAATGTTGGATGAAGTTGTTGTTGTTGGATATGGATCAATGAAAAAGTCTGATTTGACGGGAGCTGTTGTTAGTGCAAATATAAAAGATTTTGAAAAAGCCCCAAATACCAATATTCTCCAGTCTTTACAAGGAACAATTCCTGGATTAAATGTTGGACAAATAACTTCTGCAGGTGCTACACCGGAGGTTTCCATTCGAGGGAAAAATACGTTATCGGGTAATAAAAATGTGTTGATTGTTTTAGATGGAATAATTTATAATAGTTCTCTTGCCTCTATTAATCCTAATGATATTGAATCTGTTGATGTGTTAAAGGATGCTAGTGCTACAGCTGTATATGGTGCTCAGGCGGCCAATGGTGTTTTGTTAATAACTACTAAGCGTGGTAAATCTGGTAAAACAAAGGTCGATTTTTCTACAGCTTATACCACGTCTTCTCCGACAAAGAATCTTCGTCCGATGAATCGTCAAGAATATTTGGATTTTACGCGTGAGTTTTGGTATGATGAGGCTTATTTGGGCCCAGACTATAAAACTCCTAATCCGAACTTCGATTTAGCCAGTAAATTGCCTGATGCGGTTATGCTGGATACAAATTCTCCCGATGGGATAGTTCCATATGATACAAATTGGTGGGAGGAAGGAACTTCTAATGCCTCCATGTGGGAAAATAAATTGAGTTTGTCTGGAGGAACAGATGCAATGTCTTATTTGATTTCGTATGCTAATACTAGTCAAAAAGGATTTATGCTAAATGATGAATTTAAGCGTAATAGTATTCGCATAAATCTGGATGTTAAACCTTTTAACTGGCTGAAGACGGGGGTTCAAGCTTTTGGCTCATTTGTAAATAAAGATGGAGCTGAACCTGATATATGGGATTTGGTGACTCAAAATCCTTTATGTAGAATTTATGATGATGAAGGTAAAATAATTCCTTATCCTTTCAATACGCTGGATACAAATCCGTTTATGTTGTCAGATGTAGATGATCGTGAACGGCATAATTATTTCTTTGCTAATATTTATGCAGAAGTTCAATTACCGATTAAGGGATTAACCTATCGTTTTAATTTTGGTAACAATTATCGTATTGATGAGCATTATCAGGCAAGTGAGTATGGTGCTAGTTTAAATGGAGAAGCTTATAAGCAGCATACAGAATATTATGATTGGACATTTGATAATATTGTGAATTATAATGGGGAATTCGGAGACCATAGTATTGCTGCTACTTTCCTTTATGGAGCAAGTGAACGTAAGCAGAATTATACGGAAGCGAAATCCCAAAAATTTTCTCGTTTGTCTTTGGGGTTTAATAGTTTAGAATTAGGGAAAGATCAGTTTGCCTCTTCTGATGCTTGGAGCGAAGCGTTATTATATCAGATGTTCCGTTTGAATTATAAATATAAGAATAAATATTTATTAACAGCAACAGTACGTAGGGATGGGTTCTCTGGATTTGCTGAAAATAATAAATCTGCAGTTTTTCCTTCTGTAGCCTTAGGTTGGATTTTATCAGAAGAAAAATGGTTTAAAATTTCATGGATTGACCAATTGAAAGTTCGTGGTGGATGGGGAATTAGTGGTAATCAAACTTCTCGTTATAAATCTTTGGCTAAGGTTAAAACTGAACCTGGATATGTCTTTGGCGATGGCGGGGCTACTGAAACTGTTCAACAAATTGAAGCGATGGGTAATGGGGATTTGAAATGGGAAAAAACTGAAGGCTTTAATGTTGGCTTAGATTTTTCATTGTTTAAGAATCGTTTGACTGGCTCATTGGAATTATATAATACAACAACTCATGATTTACTTTATGATATGGTAATTCCAACAATAACTGGTTTTAGTAATGTTAGTTCTAATATTGGAAAGATTCGTAATAAGGGAGTTGAACTAACAATTACTTCTCGCAATTTTGTACTTCCTGATTTTGAATGGACTACTACATTTAATATTTCAGCTAATCGTAATGAAATAAAATCATTATTAGGAAGGGATGATGATGGCGATGGTTATGAAGATGACTTAGTTTCAAGTAATTTGTTTATTGGAGAATCGACATCTGCAATTTATGATTATCAGATTGATGGAATTTGGCAATTAAATGATGATATACCGAATGGATACCATCCAGGTAATTACAGAGTTGTTGATACAGATGAGAACGGAAAAATTGATGTAAATGATAGAGTTATTTTAGGTTATAAGGATCCGGCGTATCGTTTTGGCATTATGAATAAATTTAGATGGAGGGATTTAACGTTTAGTTTCTTCATAAATTCTGTGCAAGGTGGAAAAAATGGTTATATGCAAAAAAACTCCGAGACTCTTAATCGTGGAAATGCAAATGATCTTCGTTGGAATAGGATAAGCGAATTAGCTACAGATTATTGGTCTCCGAATAATCCGAATGCAACATATGCCCGTTCGATTGCTGCTCCTGCAATTGCAGGAACAAATTATCAACAACGTAGTTTTGTTCGTTTGCAGGATGTTACATTAGGATATAATTTACCTAAGACTTGGATGCGTGTTGTTGGCATTGATAATATAAATATTTATATGAGTGGTAAGAATTTGCTCACTTTTACCAAGTGGAAGGGATGGGATCCAGAAGCAGGATCTGGTTATTATGGACTTCCTGTAATGAAAAGTTTTACATTTGGTTTGAATATAACACTTTAATTTGAATTTGATATGAAAAAGTATATTGCTTTAAGTGTGTTACTAGCTTGCATTTTTTCAGCTTGTAATGAAAGTGACTTTTTGAGAGAAAATCCTGAAGATTTTATGAGTACTTCTAATGCCTTTCAAACAGAAGTTGATTTCGAGATGGCTATAAATGGATTATATAATCTTACTCGTTATGAATTTTATGGCTATAATGAATCAAAGCCTTTTGATTATATTTATGGTACAGATCTTATATTTGATGGTGAACCTGGAACATATTCCCGACATGGAAATATGCTTGCAGGATATGATCCCACTAGTAATATTCCAAGAATTCATTGGAATAATCTATATAAATTAATAGCTGAATCTAATACAGTGATTGATCGTGCGGAGGCTTCAAGCTTTTCTAATGAAAGGAAGAGTTCTTTTATTTCTAGAGCTCGCTTTTTCCGTGGTTTTGCATATCGTACTTTGGCTTATTTATATGGGGGAGTACCCTTGGAATTGCATGAGGTACAGATACCCAAAACTGATTATGTTCGTTCAACTAGAGTGGAAACCTTAGAGCAAGCAAAAGAAGATGTGAAGTTTGCAGCAGAAAATCTTCCTGATATAGTGGATGTAAAAGATGGAGAAATTTCCTCCCCTGTAGCTTATCATTTATTGTCTGAAATATATTTAGCTTTAGATATGAATGAAGAAGCAAAAGATGCGGCAACTAAGGTTATAGATAATCCAGCACTTGGCTTAATGAAAAATCGTTTTGGTTCAAGATCTACAGAAATACCAGGAGATGTGTATTGGGATTTATTCCGTAGGAATAATCAAAATAGAGGTATTGGTAATACAGAAGGAATTTGGGTTATTCAGTTTGAAACGGATCTTCCAGGAGGAGGTAGTTCAACTACAGATTTGAAAGTCACGGGTAACTATATGTTGGAAAGGAATTGTGTTCCTCATACAGGATTGGCTAAATTAACAATTAATGGAAAGGTCTATATGCCTTTTACGAACTGGCCATGTGGTGATTATACCGGTGGTAGAGGTATTGGTTGGGGAGTTTCTACTAAGTATTTTAGTAATACAATTTGGGAAGATGATTTTACAGGTGATATGCGAAATGCTGAACATAATTTTGTGAGAAAATTTAAAGTCTCGAATCCTGATGTTATAGCTTTAGGGATTACCGAAATTGATGTAGAGAATCCTCCTGCAGGTTTGGAAGTAGGTCCTGGTAGTACGACAATTCCCGGACGTTATCTTTATGCTTATCAAACGAAGTGTACAACACCTTATAACCATCCAGATGAATTATATGAAAATAAAGAGACGTGGAAATTAAAAAGTATTGCGGGTACTACATTTACAGATCAGTATATGTTTCGTTTGGCTGAAACTTATTTACTCCGAGCAGAAGCATATTTAAAGTTAGGAAGGAAAGATCTGGCGGTGAAAGATATTAATGAGGTAAGAACACGCGCTCATGCAATTATGGCTCAAGAGGAACAAGTTGATATGGATTATATTTTGGATGAACGTATGAGAGAACTGGGCATTGAAGAGAAACGCCGGTTAACTTTGATGCGTACAGGATTATTGTATGACCGTGTAATGAAATGTAATCCTTATTATGCTAATCCAGAGACTAATGGTGATGGAGTTGGAATGCAAAAACATTATAATCTTTGGCCTATCCCGCAATCAGCAATTGAAGCTAATATTGGAGCAAAATTAGAGCAAAATCCTGGTTATTAATGGTTGTATAGATATTGATTGTTGATTTGGAACGGGAGATGTCTCTTGTTAGTTCTCCTGTTCCATTTATTATTAGGTTTATATTGGTGGAATGAATCGTTGTATACTTGCTTTTTGTTTCACGGAAAGAGTGGATTAATAATTTGTTAAAAATGAGAAAAATATTTGTTTTTTTGTTGCTTTTATGTGAGGCTTCGGTGTTCGCACAGATTAAAGTAAGCAATGTTCAGAAGAATTCATCGGATTTTTCTTTATTTGCAAATGGAAAAGCATGTAATATTTATGTGGATGCCTCTGATTTCACTGTGGTAAAGATTGTTTCAGATTTGTTTTCAGAAGATATTCAGAGAGTGACAGGAATAAAAAGTACAGTATTCTCTTCCATTTTTCCTAAAGAAGATCAAATTGTTGTGATTGGTACATTGGGCTCTAATAAGATTATTGATAGACTGGTCGAATCAGGGAAATTGGATGTTTCTTTAATCAGGAATGGCTGGGAACAATTTATTATTAAAGTTGTAGAGTCTCCAATAGAAGGGGTTAAACGTGCTTTAGTTATAGCTGGATGTGACCGTCGTGGCACTGCCTATGGTACTTTTACTTTATCTGAAGCAATTGGAGTTTCTCCATTATATTGGTGGGCGGATGTTCCAGTAAAGCATCAGAATGCTTTGTATATTGAAGCTTTAAATTATTGTTCGAAAGCTCCAAGTGTGAAGTATAGAGGTATTTTTATAAATGATGAAGGCTGGGGGATTACTCCATGGGCCGCTAAGACTTTTGATCCGGAATTGGGTGATATAGGTCCAAAAACTTATGCAAAGGTTTGTGAACTGATTCTTCGTATGAAAGGAAATATGCTGGCTCCTGCAATGCATCCGGGATCTGGTGCTTTTAATAAATACCCTGAAAATAAGGTTGTTGCAGATAATTATGGCATTGTTATGACTTCTTCTCATTGTGAGCCTCTGTTGTTCAATAATGTGACAGAATGGTTCCCTAAAACGATGGGAGAGTGGAATTATATGACAAATAAGGATGGTATTAATAAAGTTCTGGATAAACGTATAGCAGAGAATGGTATTTATGAAAATTTTTACACTTTAGCTATGCGTGGAATACATGATTCTGGGCTGGTTGGAGTTCCGAAAGAGAAAGAAGTAAGTATTGTTGAGGAAGTATTAAGGGATCAGCGCGATATTCTTGCCAAACATATTAATAAGGATATAGATTCTATTCCGCAACAGTTTGTTCCTTATAAAGAAGTTATGAATATTTATGAAAAGGGGCTTAAAGTGCCGGAATATGTAACATTGGTTTGGCCGGATGATAATTTTGGATATTTAAAGCGCTTGAGTAATAAGGATGAGCAAAAGCGAAAAGGTGGTTCTGGAGTATATTATCATATTTCTTACTGTGGAGAGCCACATGACTATTTATGGCTGAATACAACTCCTTCTACATTAATATATGAAGAAATGCGAAAGGCTTATAATACAGGAGCTAATCGCTATTGGTTGTTAAATGTTGGAGATATTAAGCCTGGGGAATTGGGAATGAAGTTTTTTTTGGATATGGCGTGGGATATTGAGCAATTTGATTTTGAAAGTGCCTATGATTTTAATGCGCAGTATTTGACTTCTATTTTTGGTCGGGAATATGAAGAGGAACTGAAGGATATAATGAATACTTATTATCTTTTAGGTTTTCAACATAAGCCTGAAGCTATGGGATGGGGATTCTTGTGGAATAATTATCAGCAACGTGAACGTGTTATAGACACAGATTTTTCTTTTGTTAATTATAATGAAGCAGAGAATCGTATAAGAGAATACAATCGTATTGCTACAAAGAGTGAGCGAATTTTGGAGTCATTACCTGAAGTTTACAAGGCTGCTTTTTATGAATTGGTATTTTATCCAGTGAAGGGGGCAGATTTAATGAATAAGAAAATGTTGACAGCTCAAAAGAACCGATGGTATGCTCGTCAGAAACGCGCTGCTACGAATTTGTATGCGGAAAAGGTAAAAGCTTATCATGATAGTTTGGATTATTATACTAATAAGTATAATTCATTGCTTGATGGTAAGTGGAATCACATGATGAGAGTATCTCCCGGATGGAATGGGGAGTATCAAAATATGCCGCCTGTTGAATTGTATAAAACAATAGGGAAAGGAGATATGGAGATATTTATTCCTGGTCAGGATTATATGGCTGGTGGATTGAATCTGAATATATTGCCAACAATGAATCCTTATATAGAAAAAGAGTTGTTTATTGAATTATATAATAAAGGTTGCCAAGCTTTTTCATGGAAGGCTTTGGTCAAGAATGATTGGATTCAGATGAAAACTAAATCGGGCAAGGTGGATTTGCAGGAACGAATTGCTTTTTCTGTAGATTGGAATAAGGTGCCTAAAGGTGAAAAAATTGTAGGAGAGATAGTCTTAGTATCAGATTATAAAACTGAGACTATTTATGTTCCTGTATTCAATCCGATTTATCCTTCAGTAAATGATTTAAAGGGTTTATATGTGGAGGATAATGGTTGTGTTTCTATAAATGCGGGAAAATTCCATCGTAAGATAGAAAACAGCGGTATTAAAATTACTTCAGTAAAGGGGCTAGGCTATGAAAATGATTGTGTACAGTTGGGTGAAGCTACACAGTCTGTTCCTAATATGTGGTTTACTAATAGAAGTCCAAGAGCTGAATATGATTTTTATACATTTAATGGGGGAAAAGCGACTGTTTATGTTTATGCTTTACCTTTGTTCCCTGTTGATTCCAAACATGATACACGTTTCGGTATTATGATTGATGATGGAATGGTACAATGGATGACTACTTCAGAGAAAGAATATTCAGGCCAATGGAGGAGGAATGTATTTCAGAATAGTTCTATTAATGGGGCTACGATGAATGTGGGAAATCCTGGGATACATACTTTAAAAGTAATTTGTGCAGATCCTGGTATGATTGTTCAGAAGATAGTAATTGATTTTGGTGGAATGAAACGTTCTTATTTAGGACCTAGTGTAACATTGGTAAAATAAGTATGAGTTTAAATTTTTGAAAATATGAGTGATTTAAAATTTATAAAGATATTTGTTCCATTAGTGCTTGGGGGAGGATTCTCTATACCTTTAAGAGGGAATTCAGTTGAAAATAATTGCCCTAATATTTTGTTTATAATTACTGACGACCAGTCGTTCCCATATTGTTCGGCCTATGGGAGTGCATTTGTAAATACCCCAGCTTTTGATTTTATTGCAAAGCAAGGTTGTTTGTTTCAAAATGCTTATGTAACTTCTCCAGGAAGTAGTCCTTCTAGGGCATCTATTTTGTCTGGAATGTATCCATGGCAAATAAGGGAGGCTGGAACTCATTGTTCTTATTTCCCTCAAGATATTATTTGTTATGCAGATATATTGGAAGAACAAGGATATAGTGTCGGTTATACAGGTAAAGGGTGGGGACCTGGGGACTGGAAAGGAAGAAGTAGGAATCCGGCTGGGAAGGTTTTTAATCAGAAGAAGTTATTGCCTCCCTATAAAGGTATATCTGCTATTGATTATGTAGAGAACTTTAAAAATTTTTTTAATAATGCGAGAAAGGATAAGCCTTTTTGTTTTTGGGTTGGTTTCAATGAACCACATCGTGGATTTGAACAAAATTCTTGGAGGAAAGAAGGTAAATTGCTTACAAATGTGAATATTCCAGGATTTTTACCTGATGATGAGGTTGTGAAAGGGGATTTATTGGATTATGCAGTAGAGATAGAATGGCTTGATTCTCAAGTTCTGAAAATTATTGAATTTTTAAAAGAAAATGATGCATTTGATGATACATTGATTATCATGACCTCAGATAATGGTATGCCTTTCCCAAATGCTAAGGCTACATGCTATGATGCGGGTATACATGTTCCATTGGCAATTTGTTGGGGAGATAGAGTAAAGAGGAAAAATACAGATGTAATTATCAGTTCAATTGATTTTGCTCCTACCATATTGGATGCTGCAGGGGTTGCTTTTTCAAAGTATAGTCACATGCCAGGAGAAAGTTTGTTGCCTTTTTTGATCAGTCATGAAGAGCATAAACAAAATGTAGCTTTTTCAGGAAGAGAAAGGCATAGTTCTTCCCGATATAATAATTGGGGATATCCGATACGATGTATTAGGAAAGGTGATTATCTGTATATAAGGAATTTTCATCCTGAGAGATGGCCGGTAGGGGATCCGACTCCTTTGACTGCGGATAATAAGTTGGTTAAGCCTCATTCAGGCTATTTTGATATAGACGAATCACCAACTAAGGATTATTTTATTCAGAACAGAGATATAGGTAAAGGCATAAAATATTTTATTCGTACTGTTGGTTTTAGACCTTATGAAGAATTATATAATATTAAACACGATCCTGGTTGTCTGGATAATCTTGTGGGATGTCCTAAGTCTGAATTACTGTTGAACAAATTACGAAAGAATCTAGATGATATGCTGGATAAAACTAATGATGTAAGGGTAACCTCAGAATTGGGAGATAGTATATGGGAATCATATCCACGACGAGATTTTATGAGAAATTTTCCTAATTTTTAAGTTGAAAATGAATTAATTTTTAAGAA
>NZ_JBBKBF010000084.1:0-12085 GCF_037892625.1 Phocaeicola sp. ICN-14070
CATTTTTTGTACTTGAGCTGCCAAGCTAAATGTACGGACTGTACCGTCCGACTCAAGTAGCTCAGGGAACTCATAACAATCATTATTCCCATCTTCAGATAAAACTCTATGCTGATACATGGTATAATTAATCGGTCCCTTTTGTGTTTCCTGTTCTTTAGAAGTAATATTTGAAATGTTGAAATCTGCTTTCTGAAGATACCTCAAAATATAATCTTTTGCAGACTCATTCTTGAATGATTCTTCAGCATAACGATTTAAAGTTGATACTGATACAATAGCTGGCATAACCTGATTGGTCAAATACTGAAAAACCGTCTCTAGTTCCGCAATATGTGTATTCACCTGCATATAGGCCGAAAAAACTGACATGTTATGCAAACACTTCAATGTCATTGCTTCTTTAACAGCTTGCGGTATTTTGATTTTCTGGCCAAATTTGATAACAGAAACATTATTCTCTGTATTTCTTTCAAATATAGTAGCAGGTTGTTGACTTGGATAATAAATTAAACTTTCCTTAGCTACGTGCCATCTGTCTAAAGCTACTGAATAGACATAACGAACAGTTTTTTCCTTATTTTTCAAATAGAACGAAATCGAATATTCAGATAAGTGCCTCGAACTCGTTTTATTCAGGAGAAACGGAACTATTTGAATTTGTTCTGTCTTATTAAGTGGAGTATAAGTAATAAATGACTTGATAAAATCACAAACCTTGATAATATTACTCTTACCAGAAGCATTAGCTCCATAAATTACAGCTATCTTCAATAATCTCACACCAGCACCAAAGTCAACAACATGATATGATTCCATATCCTTACTTCTATCTGCTTCAAAACTTAGTATAGCCTCGTCTCTAAATGAGAACATGTTCTTAAATCTAATCTCTGCTATCATACAAACATGTTTTCTACAAATATATAGCTAAATATCAATATTTACATATAAGGTATGATTATTTACACCATTTATGCAAATATCTAAAACTAACATCTATTCTATCAAATTTATTATAAATCTAGGCTGTATCATCATTTAATCAAAATCTCCCTGGTACGAAATATTCGCCAGTATACTTGTCTAATTGTGAATTATAGGTATATAACACCATGTAAAATAAAATAAAATTTGTACAATAATTTTATTTCAACAAGAACATATAGACAAGGAACATGGTATTCTTATGAATAATGAAGAGTAGACCTCGTTCTACTCTGGCTTATTGCAAGTTTAAAATTTAGATTTACCCATGTAATATATACATGTATTTTAAACTCAACTTACTTAAATGATTCAACCATACAGCAGAAAAGCTATTGAGTTTACAAGTTTAATAAAGCTCATGTATGTTTATATGGGTTAATAAACTTCTTCCCTAAAGCAGTAGAATAATTGTTTGGTTGATTAAGTGTGGCCATATTAATTTGTTTAATTATTAATCAAAATTTACTTCAAATGTAGTATGAAATTCTCTTTTTATAGATGTTGTCTTATGAAACGAATTGTCAAGGTGTACTAATCCTTTGAGTGCATTAAGACTGCATGCAACATCAAGAACATGATTAAGCTCCGATGATATGCAGGTAGATTGTTTGAAAGTCTTATTACGAGCTTTTTTTTGCGGATTTCTTGCGTTTAGCAAAGTAGAAATAACCATATCATTCTCTAATCCACATTGTTTAGCTCTCATAAATGCTGTTTCAAACCCTTCTTTATCAACCCCTATTACTTCATTAGTCCATTCACTTGAAAATTTATTACTTTTTGCTTCTGATTCACTCGATTTAACTTTTGTTTGTAAATCACCCTGTGGAATAAAGGCATTAAACTCCTCGTCGATGTCACGCTGTTTAAGTCCAATTAATTGTGTTTCCCACTTAATATAAGTCGCACCAAGATCAGTCAAAATGTTTACAATTTCTCGTATTTTTGCTTGTAGAACAGCATCCTCATATTCTTGCAAAAGGATATAACGATCATCGAAAGGACATTTTAAATATGTTTGTCCATATTGACACAATGCAGGTGAGAGAGACGCAGGCAAAAGATGTTTGTCAAATTCAGGGTCGATAATCATGAGAGAAGATGGAATCATTTCCGAATTTTTCTCCCATTTCCAAGAACCAGCTATTTTTTGTGGTTCAATTCTGATTACATTTGGTTGGGTATTCATAATGAGATGATTTACTATTTTGTATTAAGTGAATCTAAAGAAGATATTGAATCCATAGTTTCAATAGTAGCTTTTGGAGTTTTATTTGTTATGCTTGCCACACATGTGTACACGAGATAGCCAATTGCTCCTCCTATTAATACTGTCATTAAAAGAGTCGTTAGAAGATTCATTTTTTTTTCTCAGAGACGCTAATATCATCAGAAACGATCTCAAAATTATGTTTTAAACTGATTGATACCAACTCTTCTTTGGCTTCTTTCAAACTCATCATATTATTGATGTAAGCCATAAATGGGATTCTTCTTCCATTTTCATCTAGGTTACTGTATCTACCTTTAATGATGTATGACTTTTGTCCTCCTGTACCTTGTATGAATATTTCACATTTTGAACCATTCTGAATTTTTCTTGCTGAATCCGTTGCGCATAAAACAGAATATAGCCTTTGAAATCTTTCGTCAGAATGAGAAATAAGAGTCCCATTAAAAAAGAGCTTTGTGTCAGCCTTTATGCTGTCTTGTACCCATAAGATATTATTAATCATATTTTCATCTTATTTTTGAGGTTTTCCAAATCTGAATTATTAGTGGCATTTATTACCATTATGTTTGCTTTGGATAATAGATCCGTTAATTTGTAAGTTTGCTTCAACTCATTAGTTGCTTCTTTTGTCTTGTCTTTAAAATCTGAAACCTTATCAGCATATGAAATTACAAGATAAAAATTATTTTTGTCCAGTTGACTTCTAAATTTGTTCTCTATAAAACCAAGTCTTGCAATGACATCTTTTTTGTATGAATAATCATTTAGATAACTATAAATACTGAAAAAAAACATCACAGCTTTTGGGGTACTCGTACAAATTGCCTGTTCATAATATAATTTCACATTTTCTTCTTGTCCACCATAATCATATCCACTCTTAATCTTTATGGAATCACCATTTTTTTCTTAAAAGTAAATGAGGGAAATGACTCTTTATCAAACGTTCCTCCAGGCTCATACTTTACATTCCTCAAAAAGCAAAGCCACAAAGTTTTACCTGAAGCACGAGGTCCCAAAACAATTAACTCTTTTGCATCTTTTGACAGGGCGTGCCATGTTCCTATAATTACTGCCATTATAGCAGCTATTAGGAGGTATAATGGATATCCAAATTGTATCATATATATTTTGTTATAAAATTTTAAAACTGATTACATGAGTTCCACATTTAGCTCAATATTATTTAAGCATCCTGCCTTTTTGATGTTGATACCGTAAATACGGTAGAAAGCATCAACAACGCATTGACCACCATTAGTGGAGACAGGGTTACTCATAGTCTGAGTAATTACCTCTACTGACATGCCGGGCTCTATTCGTATGCCATTGCAGTTCTTTACGTGCTTTGTTGTAATTCTAAATCTTGCCATGGTTATAATGCATTACTTAGTTAGTAGATAAAGAAAGGCGTAGGTTAGCATCTATCACTTGGTGACAGTCATCGCCAAACACCCTTAAAACAGTGAACAGAACACTTCTCCTACCCCTGATATTGCTTATATGTGTGCTACATCATCGAAGGAACGCTGTGCTACCTTCATCCGTTCTAGACTGTTTTTGGCGATTTCGTCTCCAATATGAAGCCTAAACGCTTCTTTTATATTCATTCAAGCATGCACGTACATCTTTTCAAAATTAGTGAAAATTTTCGAAACACGAGTAGCTTCCGTACACTTTTTTGTTCTACATACGTTTTTATTCATTTCAACACTATTTATGTAATTAAGCTTACATTTTGTACATCTATTGATGCTTTTTACATCCTTTGTTCATCATAACACTTCCAAATCTTTTGATACTGAGCATATTGTATGAACGAAGGTAATATGCTCCAAGGACGAGTGTGCATACTGCCACATTTTGGACACTTTTGTGGTGCAGAGAAAACAGTTGCATTCCACTCAATATCGAGGGACATAAAGCGTTTACCACACTCACTACACTTAAAAGGTATTGTACCTCTAACCATTTTACTTATCTCATTTGAATAATTGTTTAATCTTGTTCTTTATGGAGTTATAAATCATCATACAGACTACTAATAGAAGAAATTCTCCAACCACTCCCCAGATTACCATGTATATCCAGAAAAGAGGAGCAAACCACCAGCTGTCATCAGCCCAATGATGGTATGCTTTTGTTACACTTCCTTACTTATCTGCTTGCCAGATGACAACTCCAAGGAATATGATGCTTTTGAATATGGTTCCCAAAGAAAGCATCCCCAGTCGAATCCGCATCCCTTATTTTCTGCCATATTTTAATTACTAAAGATTAGCCAAGCAAACAATAGCCATAGACATCAACATTTCTTATTCATAGTTACTCACTCAATAATGTTTGCAAAGTAAATTCCTTTTTCCCTATTGTTACATAGGCAGGACGTAAGGACTTGATGGGAAGTACTTCTTTTAAGGGTGTATGGCTCATAAGTATGATCGAAATACTACGCTGTGCTGCCAATGTAACAAGTTCTTTAAAAAACACTTCTACAACCGTCTTGTCAAGACCCTGATTAAGCCCTATATCCCTAATAGCAGTTAGGTCGTCAATGATGACAACTTTATGTCGAGTTCTTGGATTGTCCACATTTTCAAGTAACTGTTTTGTATTCTCTACCAATTCTGAAGCAGCCATATCCTTATCATATATAAATAAAGGAGCCTTCTCCAGAGCCTTGAAAGCATCAGTCATGCGTTCACAGTCTTTAGAAAAGCGTAAATCCGTTTTTAGCAGGTCTTCAACTTCACCAAGCTGCTCCATAAGCTTCTTGATAACTGCCACACTACCTTCCGTCAAGCTATAAAGTAAAGTCTTCATTCGTCCGAATACGGCTATCTCGTTGATAATGGCAGCCCCAATATCCTCTGGTAGATCTTTTGGAGTGTGAATGACCAACACTCTGTTCTCCTTTTTAAGAATATACAAAGGATTGGTCATCCAACACGGCATACAGATTGGACTATACGCGTACTTATGCCATTGTGGTATGTAACTAATATGCATATTAGATTGGCATTTAGTTTGCTGTCTTGTTGCCTATTGCATCAATACCACACTTACACAATGCTCCGATTGCTATTACGCCTGCAAGGATGATGGCTACGATAGCGCCATTGTTGTTGTCCTTAAATTTGTCATAATCGACATCAAATTTGAGATTTTCCATATGTCTTATTCATTTTAGTTTATTTTTATGCTGCAAATTTGCTACATTTGCAAATAATGACAAAGCCATTCTCCAAATAGGAAAAGGAAATCAAACTAACGTGTAATATAATACACGATATGAGGGTGTTTTTCCTATGATTCGGCAGCATTGATATCTACCTCTACAAAATCACAATAAAAAACTCTCTTTTACATATATAATAAAGGTATACTATATGACAGATAAAGAAAGACTAAATACGATTCTCCGTCTCCGCTTGTTCTACTCCACGGAGAAGGAACTTGGCGATAAAGTTGGCTTGTCATTGACGGGAAACCACTTTAGTCGACAGAAACCCTTTGCTTGTGAAGCATTCTTCAGCAAGTTCTCGGAAGAATGCAAGGAATACACCCAAGGAAAGGTGAATCTTGCATGGCTACTTTGTCAATATGAAACCACATCCAAATTCTTCAAGAAATACATTGAGAATACTAGGCATGAAACCAATAAACGCTTCATACCATATCTGCTGAACTACCTTTACAAAGGTGAGACTCCTAACGATGGAGCTCAACACCTAAAGGACATCATCATATGTGAGCGATATGACGCTTATAACAAGGACGATGAAATGAACATTGGTATCATAATCCTTATGACTTATGGTTTGATACCAACATTCAAAAACAAGAGCAGTCAGGATGTAACCGATATTATCGATGATTTCAAAAAGGCATATGACATATTGTTGGAGATTGCACAGTCACACCAGGCCGGTGCCAGCACCAAGTATAAGGAGATACTATGTCTTAAAGAAATGCGCAAGCTCATAGAGGAAGAGCAGGAGGGGGATAAATATCTTAACAGACTACTTCTAATTCATATCACCAATGATGTGCTAAATAGAATATTCGCATTGGAAATTCCTGCAAAGCTCAGACAATACAGCAAAGAGATTGTACCTATGGATTTTGAACTGCCAAGATTATGGCGATGTGAAGAGGAGGCTGACAACATTGTGTGGGAGTTCGTACCACTCAATATAGATGCTTATTACCTCTATCGCAATGAAATAGATTACAAAGAGAAGAAAATACGCTTCACAAAGTATCAACTTACGTTCAAGGATATTGGCTATAAGGATTTCTGTTATACAATTATCATGCGTCCATCAGCCAATTGGCACAATATGCTCAAACGAGAACAACCAGAAGATTCCATCTCTTTTGACTGTACTGATATCGAGTATGAGAATGATAGGCATACAGTGAGGGAACTGACGTTCACAAGTGAGTCGCCTGTTAGCGAAAAACCACTTGTCATCAAGGCTGTCAAAAAACAAGATGCATTGAACTACTACACCATGTATCTTGATCACGAAGGTGCTGCCAGTGATTTTGAAGACGAAGACTGTCAAGCACAATATGCAATAACTTTTGATGTTATAGATGTTGCAGTAACCAATACTGCAATACTCTTCAAAGGCGACAACGCTATCTTCAAGTTGGACAAGTATGATGAGGATGGCAACGAAACAATTCCCGGTATCAGTGCGCTGACTCATACTGACAACTTCATATATGCGGAACTGGACGAAGATGGAAAGGAACGACAGTTCTTGTGCCTTGACTCCATAAATCAGAACCTTGACGTTAAAGAGTTGTTCAAGAAACCATACTTCCACGAACTTGAACAAGTGTCAGACATATTCTAACAGCAAATGGGACTAACAGATAACCTTTGCCAGTCCCATTTCCTTTTCCCTTTTGTTTATCGTCACTATGCTATTGCATCGTGCATCATATCCACATATTTCACGAGTATACTTGCCTTGTCGTCAAGCAAACGAACAGGACGCTAAGCGTATGCATACAGCACAATAATTGGGTTCTTTTCGTCAAGGAAAATCATGATAATCCTACCTACTTTGGTGGTAAAACGTTCAAACATAAAAGATTTATGGCCATCCCGGACTATTCAATTGTAATAGCCTATGGACATACACTGCTCTACATAGGTAGAGCAATATCCATTGGACCGCTCATACAGACTAGACGCACGGGAACAAATCCAAAAGAAATGCTATCAGCCAAATCTGAATATGGGTAAAGAAATATACGAGCCAAACTATTATTGGCCTAACGAGAAACCTGTATTCAATTCTGAACAGTTTGGGGAAATAAATTCAGATCAGCTAATTGACACTGTTATAACTCATATGTCACCTTCATTCTGTGAATTACAAAACAAGAATGGTCTTTCAGAATGGGCCAGTAATGATACACAACTACTGGCCGATGTCCAGCAAGAACGATAAGCCATGAATTCCATTTATTACTTACTCAAGGAAAGCCGAACCGTTACCCATTGGTGCTATGGACATTTTTATCAGAGTTAGCACAGTGACATTGATGTGATCTTATTCAAAATGTTCAATATTATAGAGTCTACAAAATAAAATAACATCGATATAATGACGTAAAGTCCCAACGAGCTACGTAGACAGTTATACAATTTCAGCAAGGAAAAAAGATAATTAAAGTCCTTCATCAACAAGAACAGCATTCTGACCGATGAAGGGTTTTCTAAAAGTTTAAAATTTAGATTTCACATGTAATATATACATGTATTTTAAACTCAACTTACTTAAATGATTCAACCATACAGCGGAATAAGCTATTGAGTTTACAAGTTTAATAAAGCTCATATATGTATATATGGGTTAATAAACTTATTTATAAACTTCATCCCTAAAGCAGAAGGGAAACTCTTTTTTCTTTGCTGAAAAATTTCAAGTAGTATTGACTTCTACCCAATGCAGGATGAACATTCCGTGCGTCTTTTCGAGGATTTGACGAATCAGTTTGTACGTGAATGCCTCTTTCTTCTTGCCGAATTTGTTGGCGGTGGAATCACACCTAATGAAGTATTGAAAAATATATTCAATACTTTTTGGAGTTGAAAGTATGAAAAAACTTTCATCATATAGAAAATGAGCCATGACGATATATTAATGCCCAAGATCCGTCATGGTGGCGTTCTATAAATATTATGATATTTTGCTGCTATTTCACGAAATACCTGATTTACAATGTATTGTATATCATGCTGCAACTCAGCAGCCATTGCTTCAATATCAAATAAAAGTTAAATACGTTAAAGTGGTCAAGTGAAAGAAAGTATACCATTTGAAAATATCGCTCTTGAACCGTTTAGAACGTAACTTATTGATAGTCAGACATAGTTAAATACTGCATCGGTAAATGATAATGTAGTAGAATTTAGAATATCAAATTCCTACTACTCTTAGTATTTTTAGTATACAAAAAAAGGAAAGAGTAATGTCATCACAAAGTTCTGATATAAAAAAAATAATGGAACAAATTGTCCAGTTTACTAAAGATAGAGACTGGGATCAGTTCCACAACGGAAAAGATTTGGCACTGGCTTTGTCTATTGAAGCTTCAGAATTAAACGAAGCGTTTTTATGGAAACAGCCAGAAGAGGTAAACGTTGATAAAATTAAAGAAGAATTAGCCGATATTATGAATTATGCATTTCTTATTGCTGATAAATACAAATTAGATATCAAAGAAATCATCTTGTCAAAATTAGCTAAAAACGCAGAAAAATATCCTGTTGACAAATCCAAAGGTAACGCTAAGAAATACACTGAATTATGATTGTATATCACGCCAGTAAAAAAGGATTCATCAATGACGTTTTCAATGGAACTATTGCGGACGATATTGATCACGCTTTCTTGCTTCATTTAGGAAGACATACTTCTCCCAATGAAAAGCTATCATGGAAAAATTCCATGATGCACATGTATAAAGTAATCAATACACCAGATATTCCGGATGCTTCAACAATAGCCATCGAGTATCAAATACCCCTTACGTCCAAACGTATTGATTTCATTATTTCTGGAGTTGATACTAATCAGCGTTCCAATATTGTCATTATTGAACTGAAACAATGGGAACAAGCAAAACTGTCCAAAAAATCTGGTATCATACAAACTCATTTTCAACACGGTGAAAGTGAAACGGCACATCCTTCCTATCAGGCCTGGTCGTATGCTTATATGCTTCAAAACTATAATGAGACCGTACGCGAACAAAGTATACAACTCATGCCCTGCGCTTTCTTACATAACTATCAGGAAGATCATATCATCTCTAATGAATGCTATGCTGAGTACATAGCGAAAGCACCTTTATTTTTAAAGTCAGATGCAGGAAAACTACAAGATTTTATTAAGAAATATATCAAGTACGGTTCTAAAGAGGATATTATATATCTCATCGATAAGGGTAAACTACGGCCTTCCAAGCAACTGGCTGACGCTCTAAACTCCATGTTACATGGAAATAGAGAGTTTGTATTATTGGATGATCAAAAGGTTGTATACGAAACTGCGTTAAATTTGGCAAGAGAAGCCGCAAAAGGACCCAAACATGTTTTTATTGTAGAGGGTGGACCTGGCACAGGGAAAAGCGTTGTCGCCGTAAATCTATTAGTTGAATTGACTAAAGAAGGTGTTGTAGCTCAATATGTATCTAAAAATGCAGCACCACGTGATGTATATACAGCTAAATTATCAGGGAGCTTTAAAAAAAGCTACATTAACAACTTGTTTGTAGGTAGCGGTAGTTTTATAGATACCCCACAGAAAACTTTTGGAGCTTTAATTGTGGATGAAGCCCACAGGCTGAATATGAAAAGTGGTCTCTACAGTAATTTAGGCGAAAATCAGATTCTTGAAATTATACAAGCAGCTCGTTTTTCCATATTTTTTGTCGATGACCGTCAAAGAGTACATATCAAAGATATAGGCTCCAAAGCTGCCATACAAAAATTTGCAGAATCGTGTGGAGCAATTGTACACACTGCTAAATTAAGTTCTCAATTCCGATGCAATGGTTCAGACGGTTACTTAAGTTGGCTCGATAACACTTTGCAGATTAAGGAAACAGCCAATATTCGGTTGTCTGCTGAAGATTACGATTTCAAAATTTTCTCAGATCCAAACCAATTATTTGAGGCTATCAAAGAAAAAAATAAAATCAACAACAAAGCACGTGTTGTAGCTGGATACTGCTGGGATTGGAACAGTAAGAAAAGTCCCAATGACTATGACATTGTCCTGCCAGAATTTCATTTCAAGAAACGATGGAATCTGAATACAGATAAAAATTTATGGATTATAGGTGATAAATCTATCGAGGAAATAGGTTGCATACATACGTGCCAAGGATTGGAACTGGAGTACATAGGAGTCATTATTGGTCCAGACATGCGTTATGAAAACGGACAAATTATTACTGATGTCACTCAACGTTCTGGTAACGACCAGTCTGTTAAAGGGTTCAAGTCGTTCATTACACACAATAAAAGTAAAGCTCTGCAAGATGCCGATGAGATTATTAAAAACACATACCGTACTTTACTTACAAGAGGTATGAAAGGCTGTTATGTGTATTGTTGTGATAAAGCATTGGCTGAATATCTTGCAGCCCAATTAGAACCTCAACATGAGTCTGTTCCTGAATTGAGAATAGAGCCAGAAGTCAATGACGAAGTGAAATACATTGATTTTCTGCCTTTATATTCCATACGGGCTGCATGTGGATATTTTGGGGAAGGAGAAATAGTTGATGAAACCGGTTGGATGAAAGTTGAAGGAATGGGAAAACTTAACCGGAATATGTTTATCGTACAGGCTGTAGGACATTCTATGGAACCGCTCATTCACGATGGAGATTATTGTGTCTTTAGGGCGAATCCAGCAGGCAGCCGACAAGGGAAAATTGTACTTGCAGAACACCATAATTACTATGATCCTGACTATACTGGCAGTTATTCTATCAAAACATATACCAGTAAGAAATCATTTGATGCGGAAGGGAATTGGGCTCATGAAGAGATTGTTCTCCAGCCCAAAAATTCTAACTACTCCCCTATCATTATTGAAGAAGAAAATGCAGATGAGTTCCGAATTATAGGAGAGTTCATAGGTATTTTACAGCCTGATAAGATATAGAAACAAAGAGAACTAAACCTAAACACACAAATAGAGCGATATTTGCTTATTATATGATAGGTTGATAAAGAAAGACAATCAGCCATGCAATGCCCAATCACACTTTTTCGAGTTTTTTAAAAGTAACTACTCACCATACAACATGTCTATCATTTCCGCAACCAATTGTTTATCCGCGAATCGTACTGCAAAATCTTCTTCTGTTGCATACCCGATAAAATTGATACTCCCATACCAGATATCCTTTTTGTCGATAACGACTAATTGAAGAGTCAACGATTCTGAAACATAAACAGCAAATCCTTCTCTTTGCAGCCACTCCACTTGCTCATTCCTATGTTTTACGAATACAACCACTTGTACTCCTCTGCATATAGCTTCCTTCAATGCCCTCCAAAGACCAGACTGTTTTTTCAATCCACTTTTCATGGCAGCAATCAGTACAGAATGTTTGGCTTGGGATATATGTTCCACCAAAGACGCTTGATAGTTATTTCCTGAAAATAGACTTTGAGGATGCTGCTCAGTTACTGATGGCTCGTTCTCCAACAACTGATAGCCTATAGCGGCATAGCCTTTCAATCTGCGTTGGTACATACGTTCGCATAAAGGAAGGCGGATGTCAATGTAATCATAGATGCGGACATCAGTCTTTCCA
>NZ_JBBKBF010000085.1:0-11136 GCF_037892625.1 Phocaeicola sp. ICN-14070
TCGCATAGATTTGAGTCGTGACAATGTTCGTGTGTCCCAGAACACGGCTCACGCTTTCAATGGGCATCCCCTTGCTAAGAGCCAGTGTTCCAAACGTATGACGTGCGCAATGGTAGGAGATTTGCTTCTCTATTCCGCATTCTGCCATTACCTTTTTCAGCTGTTTGCACATCGTCCAATAGTTGATTTTCCCGAAAACCAGCTTGTCTTCCGACAGATACTTGTACCGTTCGATTATCTGCAAGGGAATATCCAGCAACTTCACTTGGAACGGGACATTTGTCTTGTGCCGTTTCGACAATATCCATTTCTCACCGTTCACCTCCACTATTTCATCCGTTGTGAGTTCTTTCATATCCACGAAAGACAAGGCGGTGAAGCAGGCGAAAATGAACAGGTCTCGCACCAATGCGAGGGTGGGGTTGTCAAACTCGTGCGCCATGATTCTTTTGATTTCGTCCTCTGTCAGATACTCCCGTTCCTTAACATTCGGGCTGATATGGAACTGCGCAAACGGATTTCTCGGTATCAGTCCGTTATAGTGCGCACGCATGACCACGCCTTTCAGCCACATGCAGTTCAGCCAGATGGTGGCGTTTTTCAGTCCCCGTTCAGCCGTAAGATAAGCCGCAAACTCCTTGATGAAGTCGGGTGTAAGTTCCAGCATGGACATGTCTGTCCGTTTGTAGAATGACTTGATAAAGGCTGCGACATAGTTCCTTGCCCTTACCATGACCTTGTACGTGCCGATGCTGCGGTCTTTACCGACACGTTTCAGAAAGTTGGCGCAATCCTTGTCAAAAGCCTTTATCAGTGTCTCATACTCGCTTCCTACCCCTTGGTAGGCATTGCGCACCATTTCAGCCGTTACGTATGCCTCTCGGTCGGATATGCGCTGATAGTGCTTGATGATTTGCGCCTTGATGTTGTCCAATGCAAGATTGATGTTCCGTGCTTCGGCACTCTTGCCTTTGGCTCGGTTGCCTTTCGCATCCCAAAGGGTTTTCGGGATGGTCTGCTTGCAACTGAACTGCGCCACAGTACCGTTGATTGTCACTCGTCCCATGATGGGGACAATACCGTCTTTCTCCTTGCTGCCGTTCACGTAGAACAGCACTTTGAATGTACTTCTTGCCATACTCGTTTTTTGTTTGCAAAGTTAAATATCAACGAGTTAGACCTTGATACGCAAATCGGTGACAAACGGTGCAATAGCATCTCTCATATGTTAAATCTTACTCTTTCACGGGTAATGATTTGCAAACCATTCTTCTTCTTAAATCCGCTTTTCTTTGCGTTTTCCGATTTTTCGGCTTGTCATCATTTGACACCGTAACAACTCTGATATTAAGTCGTTTAGCGTCATTTCTCCCGTTTTTCGAGGTTATTCCAGAGATTTTATGTAAGTTTGAACAATCATTAAACAGACAATTATCATGAAAATAGAAAAAGCCATTTTTGCCTGCGGATGCTTCTGGGGGGTACAACATCAGATGGAGAGAGCCAAGGGAGTTATTCGCAGCACAGTAGGATATACGGGAGGAAAAGAACAACACCCAACTTATCAGGAAGTAAAAGCACACACTACAGGGCATGCCGAAGCTGTATTAGTGGAATACGATGCGGAGCAGACCACTTACAAGGAATTATGCAAACTTTTCTTCGAGATACACAACCCGGCACAGACAGACGGACAAGGTCCTGACATAGGTCCGCAGTACCGAAGTGAGATTTTCTACCTGAACGAAGCGCAGAAAGCAGAAGCTGAAGCAATCATCCAGCTGCTAAGAGAAAAAGGCTACGAGGTAAATACCCGCCTTACTCCGGCATCCGAATTCTGGCCGGCTGAAGATTATCACCAGCACTATTATGACAAGACAGGAGGAGAACCTTACTGCCACATCCGAGTCAAGAAGTTCTAAACATAAAAAGGGAGGTCTGCCATGAAGCGACCTCCCTTTCTTCTATTTAATAAGATATTTCGTTTTACGCCTTCTTAATATAGTCTACAATCCAAGCACCAACTTCTTTGGTTCCATATTTTGCTCCGCCTTCTACCTGAATTTCCGGAGTGCGTACATTGGCATCCAAAGAAGCATCTACTACACGACGGATAAGTGCACCTTCCTCCTTACAATCGAAATATTCAAACAACATGGCTACGGAAAGAATCTGTGCCAACGGATTGGCAATATTCAGTCCCTTTGCCTGTGGCCATGAACCGTGAATCGGTTCAAACACCGGTGTGCTCTCGCCTGTAGAAGCCGAAGGCAACAAGCCCATTGAGCCGCTGATTACTGAACCTTCGTCTGTCAAAATATCGCCGAACGTATTTTCTGTAACCATTACATCAAAGAACTTGGGTTCCTGAATCATCTTCATGGCTGCATTATCCACAAACATGTAGTCAGTTGTCACTTCCGGATACTGAGGAGCCATCTCCTGTGCAATCTGACGCCACAAACGAGAAGAAGCCAATACATTAGCTTTATCTACCACAGTCAGGTGTTTACGACGTTTCATCGCATATTCAAAGCCGACTTTCAAGATTCGTTCAATTTCCGGACGAGTATACATATTTGTATCGTATGCCTTGTCATTATCCTGGTATTTTTCACCGAAATACATACCACCTGTCAGTTCACGGATACAGAGAAAATCTGCACCGTCTACCAGTTCGGCTTTCAACGGAGATTTGTGTACCAGACACTTGAAGGTCTGTACCGGACGAATATTGGCAAAAAGCCCTAATTTTTTACGCATAGCCAGCAAACCCTGTTCTGGACGTACCTTTGCGGTCGGGTCATTGTCAAATTTCGGGTCACCTACTGCTGAGAACAGCACGGCATCAGCATCCTTACAAATCTGATAAGTTTCTTCAGGGAACGGATCACCTACTTCATCGATAGCATGTGCTCCACAAAGTGCATATTTATAATCCACCTTGTGACCAAACTTTTCACAAACGGCTGTCATTACATCTACTCCCTGAACGGAGATTTCCGGTCCGATTCCGTCACCGGCTAATACTGCTATTTTAAAATCCATAATTGTACGCTTTTAATTTAAATCTTCTATCATGTTCAACATTTTAATTGTCGCCTTGATGGCTGCCTCTGTCTGGTCGGCATCAAACCCTCTTGTACGGAACTCCTTATCCTCATAATTCCAGGTGATAACGGTCTGCACAAAGGCATCCGTACGTCCGCCGGGAGGAATGGTCACAGCATAGTTCAGCAACATCGGGAATTTTCTTCCTAAAGTTCCTTTATATATTTTGCGCAACGCACGTACAAAAGCATCATACTGTCCGTCACCGCTGGAACTTTCCTGATACGTCTTCCCGTTAATCTCAATGCTAAGCGTGGCCATCGGCTTCAATCCCTTGGCGAGGGTTACAAAGTAACTAAGCAATTTCACCTTATTCTGTATGCCATCGTGCTTCAACACATCACTGATGATATACGGCAAATCCTCGGGAGTGACCAGTTCTTTGCGGTCGCCCAGTTCAATGATTCGTTCGGTGACTTTGCGCATGGATTCTTCATCCAGTTCCAGTCCCATACTCTCCAGATTCTTACGGATATTGGCTTTCCCGGAATTTTTTCCTAAAGCATATTCACGCACACGTCCGAAACGTTCCGGAAGCAGGTCGTTGAAGTAGAGTTTATTCTTATTGTCTCCATCAGCATGTACGCCAGCCACCTGTGTAAACACACTTTCTCCCACAATTGGTTTGTTGGCAGGAATCGTCACACCGGAATAAGATTCCACTACCCGACTGACATCATTCAAGCGACTTTCATCGATGCGCGTAATGGCATGAAAATGGTCCTTCAAGATAGCCTGCACACTGGCCAGAGGAGCATTACCTGCCCGTTCTCCCAGTCCGTTGATGGTGGTATGCAATCCTTTCACTCCACTCAATACAGCTGCCAGCACATTACTTACAGCCAAATCATAGTCATTGTGCGCGTGAAAATCAAAGTGAAGGTCTGGATAACGCTTCTTCATTTTACGCATGAATTCGATAACCTGCAAGGGATTGAGAATTCCCAAGGTGTCAGGAAGCATGAAACGACGGATACCGCTGTCGCGCAAACCATCTACCAAACCGAATACATAGTCCGGTGAATCCTTAATACCATTACTCCAGTCTTCCAGATACAAATTGACTTCAAGCCCTCTTTCGTGCGCATAGTCTACCGTATTCCGTATGTCAGCCAGATGTTCCTCCAAAGTCTTCTTCAACTGATAGCGGCAATGCTTTTCAGAGCCTTTCGAAAGCAAGTTGATGACCTGTCCTCCCGCATCATGAATCCAGTCGACCGACATCTTTCCGTCAACGAATCCCAGGACTTCTACCCGCTGCAGTAAACCTCTGCGTGCAGCCCAGTCACAAATCATTTTTACTGCATTGAATTCACCATCCGACACGCGGGCTGAAGCAACTTCGATTCGGTCTACCTTTAAATCCTCCAGCAACAAACGGGCTATCATCAACTTCTCGTGAGGGACAAACGATACGCCACTGGTCTGTTCTCCGTCGCGTAACGTAGTGTCCATTATCTCTATTCTCGGATGATTATTCATAATCACTCTTTTTTACGGTCAGTTGCGTGCCTTTTCAAAAGCCTCTATCTTATCTTTGTTCTCTACCAAGAAGTCAATGTCATCCAGTCCGTTCATCAAACAATGCTTCTTATAAACATTGATTTCAAATGTTTCAGACTTTCCGGTTGCTTTGTTGGTAATAGTCTGTGCCGGTAAGTTCACCTCTACTTCCGTCTGAGGGTCTGCTTCAATCGAAGCAAACAGCTCTTTCAAGAACTCTTCGCTTACCACCACCGGCAAAACAAAGTTATTCAGTTCATTGTTCTTATGAATATCGGCAAAGAAGCTTGAAACTACCACCCGAAAACCATATCCGGCAATAGCCCACGCAGCGTGTTCACGGCTGGAACCGCTACCGAAGTTCTTTCCGGCCACTAAAATCTGTCCGCTGTATTTAGGATTGTTCAGCACAAAATCCTTGTTCAGCGAACCATCCGGATGATAACGCCAGTCGCGAAACAAATTGTCTCCAAAGAATTTTTCATCGCGTGTAGTTGCTTTCAGGAAGCGTGCCGGGATAATCTGGTCAGTATCCACATTTTCCAATGGCAAAGGGATACAAGTACTTGTTATGATATTGAATTTCTGTTTCATGACACTCATTTTTTACATTAACGTTCTTGGATCTGTTATCACACCGGTTACGGCAGCGGCAGCCGCAGTCAACGGACTTGCCAGCAAGGTACGTGAACCCGGTCCCTGGCGTCCTTCAAAGTTTCTATTACTTGTAGATACTGAATATTTTCCGGCAGGAATCTTGTCGTCGTTCATGGCCAGACAAGCGGAACATCCCGGCTGACGGATTTCAAATCCAGCTTCCTCCAACACTTTGTCAAGTCCTTCCTGACGAATCTGTTCGTCTACCATCCAAGAACCCGGAACCAGCCATGCAGTGATATTATCGGCTTTCTTTCTTCCCTTCACAATAGAAGCAAACGCACGGAAGTCTTCAATACGTCCGTTGGTACAAGCTCCCAAGAACACATAATCTACTTTTTTGCCTAACAGACTTTCACCCGGCTGGAATCCCATGTATTGCATGGATTTTTCGAAAGAGCCTTTTTCTACTTCACTCATGCCTCCCGTGGTAGGAATATCCGATGTAACAGCCATGCCCATTCCCGGATTGGTTCCGTAAGTAATCATCGGCTGAATATCTGCAGCGTCATAACGTACTTCCTTGTCAAATACGGCATCGTCGTCGCTCTTCAATGTTTTCCAGTAAGCCAGGGCCTTATCCCATTCTTCACCCTTAGGAGCATATTCACGTCCTTTGATGTATTCAAAGGTCACTTCATCCGGAGCAATCATACCTCCACGGGCTCCCATTTCAATCGACAAGTTGCACAATGTGAGACGTCCTTCCATGGTCAGACTGCGAATAGCTTCACCTGCATATTCCACAAAATATCCGGTCGCACCGCTTGTGGTCATTTTTGACATCATGTACAATGCAACGTCCTTTGCCGTAACACCTTTGCCCAGCTTACCGTCAATCGTGATACGCATGGTCTTGGGACGTGCCTGAAGGATACACTGTGAAGCCATTACCATTTCCACTTCACTGGTACCGATACCAAAAGCCACTGCTCCCATCGCTCCATGAGTAGAAGTATGTGAGTCACCACACACAATCGTCATGCCCGGCAGTGTCAGTCCTCGTTCCGGACCAACCACATGGATAATACCGTTTTTCTTGTTCATCATTCCGAAATGCGTCAGTCCGAAATCGGCTGCATTCTTTGCCAGCGCATCTACCTGTGCCTTAGATACAGGATCTTCGATAGGTTTGTCCTGGTCATGAGTCGGTGTATTGTGGTCCGGCATACAATAGATACGTTCCGGACGGAAGCACTTCAATCCACGGGCACGCATCCCGGCAAAAGCCTGCGGACTGGTTACCTCATGACAGTACAGACGGTCGATATACAACTGGGTAGGTCCGTCTTCCACCTTCTGCACGATGTGTGCATCCCATATTTTGTCGAATAATGTATTAGCCATACGTTTCTCGTTTAATTTATTATTTTCTGAATTTATTGATACAATCGATATATGCTTCTACTGATGCGGCAATGATGTCGGTGTTTGCGCCAAAGCCATAATACATCTGGCCGTCGTATTCCACCTGCATGTGTACTTTACCCACATCGTCACTACCCTTGCTGATGGCCTGAATAGTGAACTCTTTCAAAGTCATCTGGCGTTTGATAATCTGTTTCACAGCCTTGATAGCGGCATCCACCGGTCCATTACCTGTAGCAGCTGCTTCAAAGTGCTCTCCGCTGATATTCAGTCCAAGACTGGCTACCGAACGAACACCTACCCCACTTGTCACTTGCAAGTATTCCAGTTTGATATGGTGGTTCACATTACGGTCGGCTCCTGCCAATACCAAGATGTCATCGTCTGTAATATCCTTTTTCTTGTCAGCCAGTTTCAAGAAATCCTCATATACCTTATCCAGTTTTTCCTGAGTCATTTCCACTCCCAGCACATGCAGACGATGCTTCAAGGCAGCACGTCCGCTACGTGCAGTCAGCACAATGGCATTATCATCGATACCCACATCCTTAGGGTCAATAATTTCGTAAGTCTGCACATTTTTCAGCACACCGTCCTGATGAATACCCGAAGAATGCGCAAAGGCATTACGTCCCACGATAGCCTTGTTAGGCTGTACCGGCATGTTCATCAAGCTGGACACCATGCGGCTGGTAGGATAGATTTTCTGTGTATTGATGTTGGTATCAATCTGAATATCATGGTGACAACGTAAAATCATGGCCACCTCTTCCAACGAGGTATTTCCAGCACGTTCACCAATACCGTTAATGGTTACTTCCACCTGTCGGGCACCATTCAACACTCCGCTGATGGTATTGGCTGTAGCCATGCCCAAGTCGTTATGACAGTGAGTAGAGATAATCGCTTTGTCTATTCCGTCGACATGCTCCATCAGGTATTTGATTTTTGCACCATATTCATCAGGCAAACAATAGCCTGTGGTATCCGGAATGTTTACTACCGTAGCTCCAGCCTTGATTACTGCTTCTACTACGCGTGCCAGATATTCATTGTCCGTACGTCCGGCATCTTCTGCGTAAAATTCCACGTCGTCAACGTAACGTCTTGCATATTTCACGGCAGCTACTGCACGTTCAATAATTTCTTCACGGGTTGAATTGAATTTATATTTGATATGCGAATCAGAAGTACCGATTCCCGTATGAATACGTTTATGCTTGGCATATTGCAGGGCTTCTGCCGCTACATCAATATCTTTCTGTACGGCACGAGTCAGCGCACAGATAGTCGGCCAGGTCACCGCTTTCGAAATTTCAATTACGGAATTAAAATCTCCCGGACTTGAAATCGGAAAACCGGCTTCAATTACATCCACACCTAATGCTTCCAGCTGCTTTGCCACCTGAATCTTTTCCACTGTGTTCAACTGGCATCCCGGTACCTGCTCCCCGTCGCGAAGAGTCGTATCAAAAATAAATAATCTGTCACTCATAATATTATCTTTTTATTTCTTGTTATCTCAAAAAAAAGCCTTTCGCACAAGGAAGTGAGAAAGGCTTGATATAATTTCATTTTTACTATCAGTATGCGCACGACTCACTTCCCACTGGGCTTTCCAGCAGATTAATCAGACCGCATAGCAAAATATGTAAAAACAAGTTGTTCATAATCGTTCGTTTTATCTATTTCCTTTTAGATGCTGCAAAGGTATACAATATTTTGAAATAAGAAAATAAAAAGAAAGTTTTTTCACTATTTAAACAACAAATTCACACAAACAAAAGCAACAGACTATAAATCTATCATTCTGTAAGCAAACGTAGCTCATGCAGACAGGCTTCTACCTCTGTCATGCTTCCCATATGCTTGCCCATATCGTCCGAAAGCTTGACACATTCACGCCATTCCTGACTCTGACTCATCTTGCAGCGTGATAATTTCATCACAATGTTAGATGGCTGATAACCTGTGTCGTTCGTCAAGTTGGTACCGATACCAAAGGAACAGCGGATTTTTCCCTGGCAGTACTGATAAATCTTCAGTGCCTTCTCGAAATCTAATGCATTACTGAAGATAATCGTTTTGGTAGTCGGGTCAATGCCTAACTCCTTGTACCGGGCTATCAACCGCTCTATAAATTCGTATTCATCGCCAGAATCACAACGTACACCGTCAAACAACTTTGCCTGCTTCCGGCTGAAATTGCTGAGGAATGAATCAGATGTATAAGTATCCGACAAGGCTGTTCCCAAATCACCGTCGTACACGTTTACCCAGTTCTCCAATGCCATATAGTTGGCGTGCTTGTAACCAAACTGAGCTCCGTGAAACATAAACCATTCATGAGGATGGGTACCCATAGGGCGCATATCATATTTCATGGCAAGGTGACAGTTAGATGTACCGGTACAATACTGCGCATGTCCCTTCAGATATTCCACCACCAGTTTCTGTACGTCAAAAGAGAAACGTCGGCGTGTACCAAACTCAGAGAAAGGCATCTGGTGAGTATTCGACAAGTTCACCTTATCGGCCAGTTTCGCCAATATCGCCTGCTTGTCAGGAATGCGATTCAAGAATTGATTTTTTATTTCAGAAACAATGGCCAATAGCGGCACTTCATAAAGAGTTACCTTATACAGGTAATCAGTCACCGTCATCTGTAAGTGATGGCGCTCATCCAACCATACTTCAATTTTATTCGGGTCAAACCGGAAAGAAGAAAGCCACTCCCAATACACACTGGGCAGAAAACGACAATGGGTTGTCATGTATTCCTGCTCTTCCGATGTCAGTTTCACCATTTCCAGATTATGGATTTCGTTTTTCAAGGCTTCCAGAAATCCTTCCGTATATTCAGTCTCATCCCTATCTTTAAAAGTAAAAGTTCCAATGGCATAAGGGAATAACTTTATATAAGCGTATGAAGTAGTAAACTTATATAAATCTGTATCCAAAATTGTTTTTATCACCATGATATTTCGTTTTTCTTGTGGTAAATATAAACAAGAAAAAGGATTGTCACAACTATTAAAGTGTCAGACAATCCTTTTTTCTTATTTTAAATTCAAATTATTTCAGTTTTAAGGCCACAATGCAGTCTGCAGAAGGTTGCAGTTTTTCTGTGTGCAATACAATTCCGCCGTGGATTTTCTCCCATTTTACTTTTTCACCGGTACCGAACAAGGTAGAAGAAACGACTTTTTCCGTCACTGGCAAAGTCACAAACTGAGGCATGTGGTCTGCTAATAAATGTACATAAAGCATATTATCCTTACGGGTTGTGGTTCCCCACGAAGCACTCATCACATTTCCAGCAGTAGTGCCATAAATGGTTTCCCCATATTTCGACATCCAGTCTCCTACTCCCTTCAAACGTTCTACAGCCACAGCCGGAAGTTCACCATTAGGCTGAGGGCCGATATTCATCAGCAGATTAGTTCCTTTACCTGCCGCACGTACCAGCAGACGAACTAAATCAGTAACCGACTTATAATTCTGGTCTTTTATTTTGTACCCCCACATGCCATTCATCGTTTCGCAAGTTTCCAACGGAAGAGCACTCACTGACTGCCCAGACAACCCAGCTTTATTCTCACCGGGAAGGTCACGTTCAAACATCTGAAAGTCTTCACCTGGGTAAGGTGTTTTATGATGATTGTTTCCAATCAGACATGCAGGCTGTAATTTGTGAATCAGTTTATACTGTTCCTCTAACTTCCAGTCAAACCCATCGGGCTGGTCCCACATTCCATCAAACCAGATAGCACCAATCGGACCATAGTTAGTCAGCAATTCCGTAAGCTGATGATTCATGAACTGATAATAAGTTGCCCATTCTCCATGTGAGGTACGTCCAGTTCCATGCCCCGTATTTCCCAACGGATAATAATCTTCACGTGTCCAGTCCAGATGCGAATAATATAAATGCAATCTTATTCCCTGCTTGCGGCACTCTTCGGCCAACTCCTTTATCACATCCCGCTTAAAAGGAGTCGCATCCACGATGTCATAGTCTGAATATTTCGTATCAAACATAGAGAATCCATCATGATGGCGGGAAGTAATGCAGATATATTTGGCCCCGGAAGCTTTAATTGCAGCGACCCACTCCTGCGCATTAAAACGTGAAGGATAAAATCCCGATGCAGCTTTCGCATACTCATGGCAATCAATGTTAGCGGTATTCATATACCATTCTCCTTGGCCAAACATGCTATATATTCCCCAATGCAGAAATATACCAAACTTACCATCTTGAAATTCTTTTCGGGCTTGCAGATTCTCTGGAGTTGGTGTATAGTCAGTTCCCTCTGCCTGTGCCGACAATGAAGATATTCCCAATAATCCCCCTAAGAAAACCGTTTTCCAACGGTGTAAGATGCGTGTTCTCATACTTATTCGATAATTAAAAAACAATATAATTAGATTTAATCAGTTGCAAAAATACAATAAAATCTGAGTTACGGATACAAAAAAGCCCCGAAGTATCTT
>NZ_JBBKBF010000086.1:0-10964 GCF_037892625.1 Phocaeicola sp. ICN-14070
AATGTAAAGCCTAAATCCCATGTCCAGTCCTTAGTACGTACCGGTGTCAAGTTCACCATTAATTCCACACCCTGATTCTGAATCTTACCAATATTTTTCGTTTCATACGAATAGGCTGTTTCCGGAGCCAATGAAGCAGAAATAATCTAATCTTTTGTCATACGATTATAGTAAGAAGCATCCACTGTTAACCGGTTTCCAAAAAAACTTCCAGAAAGTCCAAATTCATATTCAGTTGTCATCTCCGGTTTCAGGCTGCTACTCGGCAAAGTATTATTCGAAGTCATACCCATCACACCTCCGATAGGCATAGAAGTATAATAGCCATTAATATCCTTAAAATTAGCAATCTGATACCAAGACGTAGTCTTATACACATTTGCATCATTACCTGTTTGTCCAAGAGCTGCACGCACTTTCAAGAAATCTACCTGATGTTCTTTTAAAGAAGGCAACATTTCCGTAATCAAGAATGAAACATTGGCACCTCCATAGAAAAAGCTGTTATTTCCAGCCGGAAGAGTAGAAGACCAGTCATTACGCCCTGACAAATTCAAAAACATCATGTCTTTATATCCCAATTCAGCTTGTGCAAACGCACCAATCAGACGGCGCAATTCTTTATATGTCACAGAAACAGCCGAAGAAGATGTATTGTACAAGCTATACCAGTCAGCAACAGCCAAACCATCTACATATCCTCCACTATATCCATACGAACGCTGGTTCAAGTTCCATCCGGCTACTGCATTAATTGAAAAATCACTCACTCTATAGTCAGCGTTCAATAAAGCAGTAGCATCTAACTGACTACGGTTATAACGATATTCAGAATAATAGCCTAATGACTCCGTAGCTCCACCAAGCTGACTGTAAGAGCCATTAGAGAAAGTAGTTTTAGGCTCCTGTGAGTTTGTACGGTTGTTAGAGAAGTCACCCCCCAAACGTCCTGTCGCCTTCAAGCCTTTCATGATTTCATAGCTCATTTCAACACGACCATACACACGGTCATCCTGATAGTTACTTCTATAATTGTCAATCATATAATATGGGTTGGTTGCATAGAAGGTATAATAGTTATCCAAATTATAACGCTCATCGTTATAATCCTTCATCTGACTATAATCCACATCTACAGCATGCTGCAACAGTTCCATATACATATCATTACTACGACTGATATCCTTACGTACATAGTTCATGGTCATATCCAATGAGAACTTATTGATATTCATATAGCCACGTAATGAAAATGTATTTCTGGAGAATTGGTCACCATTATTAGGCAAGATACCATTTGAGGACAGATTTCCGTATGAAGCTACCACTCCCACTTTATCATTACCATAACGGATGCTTACGTTATTATTCTTTTCAAAACCTGTCTGATAAAAGTTTCTCAAATTATGTTCTACGTAAGAGAATGGTTTTGTCATGGGAGTTTCCAACTGGTCTGATCCCCATTCATGTATGGTACCATCCAAGCGAGGTCCCCACGAACCGTTTTCACTTCTATTCCAGCTTCCCCATCCTTGTCCAAACAAATCCTGAGTCTGCATTACACGCAATACTTTTGAAGCTGTAAAAGAGCCATCGTATGTCACGGTTAACTTTTCTACCCCAGCTTTTTTCGTTGTAATCATAACTACTCCATTCGCTGCACGAGAGCCGTACAATGCCGTAGCAGAAGCTCCCTTCAAAATGGTTACAGATTCTACATCTTCTGAATTAATGTCATTGGCAGCATTACCAAAGTCTGTAGTAGAGCTGTCGTCTGTAGGACTTCCACGGAAAGTTGAGTTATCAATAGGTACTCCATCTACAATGTACAACGGGGAGTTATTATTCAATGAAGATATACCACGAATCAACACTTTCTGAGAAGTACCCGTGTTTCCTGCAGATGAAATTTGCACACCTGCTACTTTTCCACTTAAACCTCCCATCACAGAACCAGATTTACCCGCATCTATATCTTCCGACTTCATTGTAGTCGCTGCATATCCTAAGGTTTTCTCACTACGCTTCATACCCAATGCCGTAACTACAACTTCGTCCAATACCTCTGCATCACTTTTCAGAACCACATGCATAGGCGTGTTTTTTATCGCCACCTCCTTGCTTTTCATTCCCACAAATGAAACAATCAAGGTCTTACTGTCAGCTTTCACCCCTGAAATCATAAAATTACCATCCACATCTGTAATGGTTCCCTGGGTAGTCCCCTTTACCAATACTGAAGCCCCGACAATGGGCAATCCGTCTTCTTCGGAAGTTACCACACCTTTTACAGTTACTCCTTGCGACCATGCTACACCCGTCCATACAAACAGCAGGGCCAGCATCAATGTTAGTTTTCTTTTCATAAATCCCTCCTTTGATTAAACATAAAAATAATCTCATTCAGTTGATAATACTTCATAAATACATATTAAAACCTATTAACAACATCGCAAAGATATATATTTCTTCAAATAAACAACAAAATATTATTGAAAAATAGAATCTAAAACCAAAAAGATACAGCATAATCGAATATCAATTCATTTAAAATTCATAAAATTAAAGAAATATGAAATATTCAATCAGAAATAAAAGGAAAACCGTAAGAAAAACACAACAAATAAATTCAAATAATACAGAATTCGATATATAAAAAGAACAAACAGAATGATTAATTCAATAAGGATAACATGAAAGAATTGTCAAATCAGAATTTAACAGAATGAAAATAAAAAAAGCCGCCCCAAAGGGACGGCTTTCAAAATATTATGTCAACAAAAAATTAGTCGATATAACGTTCAATTGTCTGTGCACGGTCAGGACCTACAGACACAATCTTTATCGGAGTACCCAATTGTTCTTCCAGGAATGTAATATATGCATTGAATTCTTCCGGGAATTCATCTTCACTCGTCATCTTCGTCATATCTGTTTTCCAACCTGGAAGTTCAGCATATACAGGTTCCACCCCTTCTGTAATATCATACGGGAAATAGTCGATTTCTTCTCCGTTTACCTTGTATGCTACACAAGCCTTGATTGTATCAAATCCATCCAGCACGTCGCTCTTCATCAGAATCAACTGAGTTACTCCATTAACCATAATCGCATAACGCAAAGCAACCAAGTCAACCCATCCACAACGGCGTTCACGTCCTGTTACCGCTCCATACTCATGACCTAAATCACGAATAGTCTTGCCTGTTTCATCAAAAAGTTCTGTAGGGAACGGACCTGAACCTACACGTGTGCAATATGCTTTCATAATACCGTACACTTCACCAATCTTGTTAGGGCCTAATCCCAATCCTGTGCAAGCACCCGCGCAAATAGTGTTAGATGAAGTCACAAAAGGATAAGAACCGAAATCCACATCAAGCATAGTTCCCTGAGCACCTTCGCAAAGTACTGACTTACCTTCATTCAGCAAACGATTGATTTCATGCTCGCTGTCTACCAAATGGAACTGACGGAGATATTCGATACCTTCCATCCATTGCTTTTCCAGTTCAGTAATGTCATATTCATAATTAAGGCTCTTCAGAATAGCCTCATGACGAGCTTTGGCAGCTGCATATTTTTCTTCAAAGTTATGCAGAATATCGCCTACACGCAATCCATTACGGCTCACCTTGTCCGTATAAGTCGGACCAATACCTTTTCCGGTGGTTCCTACTTTCGAATCTCCCTTGGCTGCTTCGTATGCTGCATCCAAAATACGATGAGTAGGAAGAATCAGATGAGCTTTCTTAGAGATGTGCAAACGTTCTTTCAACGGATGTCCGCTTGCTTCCAACGCTTCAGCCTCAGCCTTAAACAAAGAAGGATCAAGTACCACTCCATTACCAATGATGTTCACTTTATCACCCTGGAATATTCCAGAAGGGATAGAACGAAGCACATATTTCTGACCTTCAAATTCAAGAGTATGTCCGGCATTCGGGCCTCCTTGAAAACGAGCAACCACATCGTAACGGGGAGTCAACACATCGACTACTTTACCTTTTCCTTCGTCGCCCCACTGTAAACCTAACAAAACATCTACTTTCATGATTCTTTATGTTTTATATATTCCTTATACTACTTCTTTTTCCGCTTAGCCGCCATACATTTACTACACAAACCATAAATATAAAGAGAATAATGTGAAGCATAAAATCCCTTCAATTTTGTCTGTGCAATAGCCTGCTTTAAGTTGTCGTCTTCAAACTCCGACACCTTTCCACAACAGGTACAAATCATGTGATGGTGGGTTTCATTATTATATGATCGTTCATACTGGGAAGTGTTGCCAAACTGATGCTTGATGACCAGTCCTGCATCGATAAGCAGAATAATGGTATTGTACAGAGTAGCCCGGCTGACCCGGAACTTTTCCTTCTCCGCCATATAGCTGTACAACTCATCAACATCAAAATGTCCTTTAATGGAATAGATAGTATCAAGTATAGCATACCGTTCAGGCGTCTTCCGATGCCCGTTCTTCTGCAAATACTCTGTAAGGATTTGTTTGACTGTATCTTTTATATTCTCTTCCATCCCAATAATCGTTCAGCGGTCAAAGTTATATTTTTTTGAGTAATTTAGAAAGATTACAAGCCATATTCTATCTCATTTTTTATTTCTTCTGCCACCATTTTGATTTCCGGCTTAGAAGATTTCAATAAATTCCCTAACATACGAAGTACGGTACGAGAATTTGACTTCGACTGTAAAGCAAACTTACATATAGCCTTAGCCGCTACTTGACGCATTTCAGTTCCTCCTTCCAGTACGGTAAAAGCCTGATCCAGGAATTCAGCTTCTGCTCTTTCATTCAGCGTCCATCCCTTCATTAGCAAACGAGTCATCAACAGATATCCGCACAATTGAAAATATTCCCGTTCATCGGCTATCCATGGAAAAACCACTTCCGAAGCGTATGGCAAACGTTGGAACAAATTCATTACCGTATATTCTGCCAATTCAGGATAACGCATGTCTTCTATCCATATTTCAGCGATTTCCCGACAAAAACCCTCGACAGGCTGAAGTAATCCGGCCATAATCTTGCATTCGCGGATGTTCTCTTTCCACAAAGCCTGTGCCAGCTCATGATTACACGGATAATCTGCCGCTATTTCTTTAATACGGGGATATTCAATACCAAAGTTCAGTTTATAATCAATACCTTTTTCACGCATACTTTGGGAAACCATTCCATTCATAAACAAGCGGAATTTCGACTTTATTTCCCTGATTGTATCCTGTATTTCTGCCATAATCAAATAGTCAAATTAGAATAATCACGACCATAACGAAGCATCTGTTCTGTATAGCCTTCTGTATAATCAAGTTTTACATCCACAATCCGTCCCTCGGTATCATATTGAAGACAATATACCGGATTGACAAATCCCTTGTAAGGAGCCAGATGGAGTGAACGGTAACGGCTCAAGATTTCCTCATGAAGTTCTGCATCCAGTTTCACTGCATACTTTTCGACAAGAGCACGTGCAGCTTCATAGTCTCCCTCACTCTTTATACGTTGAATCTCACTCAACAACACGGCAAAAAGTCCGCGAAGCTGAAGATAATCATTTATTTTCACATAAGTTTTTCCATCTTTCTTCACCAGTTCCACAATATTCATTGATTTGCCATTTTCCAAAACCCAGCGAGCAATCAACTGGCGGTTACGCATGTGAGCTTCTTCCAAATCACAGCCCGGTTCTATGCGTACCATCTGCGTAAGAAGTCCGTTCATCATATAAGCATAATATTCAGCCTTGTAAGCTTCCTCATCAGGAGTTAATCCCAGTTCCACCAGCTTTTCATCAGGCAAATAATACAAGCCAAACAAATCTGCTCGTGCCTCTTCTATCGTAGAGCCATACGCTTTCAAGGCATCCGGATCAACTCCTGGAAGCAGTTTTCCTGATCCATGTCCTACACACTCATGCAAGTCCGTATGAAGGTCACCCGTAATGTCAGCATATTTTTCCAGCAAATCTTTTTCTTCCTGGCTGTACACAAATTCTTCACGGAAACCATTTCCTTTTGCAGCCTTATTGTAAGCATCTGTAAGATTCCCGATAGTCACAGATTTTGACCCATGCAGACTGCGAATCCAGTTTGAATTGGGCAAATTAATTCCTATCGCCGAACTCGGATACAAATCTCCCCCTAACATGGCAGCTGTAATAACTTTGGCTGAAACGCCACGTACTACTCCCTTTTTAAATGCAAGAGATACTGGAGAGTGATCTTCAAACCATTGCGCATGCTGACTGATAACTTCCGTTCGGTGAGTAGCTTCTTCATCTTTAAAGTTCACAATTGATTCCCAACTTGCTTTCATTCCTAACGGGTCACCATAACTTTCAATAAAGCCATTGACAAAATCAACTTTAGACTCCGTATCTTTCAACCAGGCAATGGAGTAAGTGTCAAATGTTTTCAAATCACCCGTACGGTAAAAATCAATCAACAAACGGATTACTTCACACTGAGCTTCATTTTCAGCCACTGACTTGGCTTTTTCCAGCCAATAAATAATCTTTTCAATCGCTTCTCCATACATGCCATCCACCTTCCAGACTTCTTCTTGTATGACTCCGTCCTTTTGCACCAGACGACTGTTCATTCCATACATAACAGGATGTGGACCACTTGCCAATTTCTGAATCATGTAAAACTTCTCAGCCTCATCCTGAGTTACCCCTTCATAGTAATTGGCTGCAGAAGTTATCACCAGGTCCTCTCCATCTGCCTGATTCACACGTTTGGGCATAACTTTAGGATCAAAGATTACAGGAAGCAATTTGTCACACATATCCTGAACTGATTCACCATCCTTCAGTGGAAGACCAGCCACATCTACTTGTGCTATGCACTCACGCAAAAACTCCGGTGAAAAAGCAGGCACAAACTTATCACATGCATAATGATGATATATGCCACTAGAGAACCAAACGCGCTTCAAATAAACTTCCAGCCCTTGAAAATCCGAACTATTACGGTCACCTGAATAGGATACATAAACCGCTTCCAGCAATTTTCGAATCTGCAAATTATACTTTCCGTTTTGGTCAAAAAGAATATCTCTTCCTTCCAATGCTGCCTGTGAAAGGAAATAAATCAACTTTTTCTGTTTTAAAGATAACTTTTCAAAACCATCCACACGATAACGCAACAGTTGCAAATCGGCAAACTGTTCCACTATATAATTAAAACTTTCTGATGTACTCATCTTAATTCATTTTTAAACGTCATTAGAACATAATTATACAAAAATCGTAGAAGTTTTTTGATTTCGCAACAATAACCCTGAAAACTTTATCAAAAAACCTTATATTCGCACAAGAATACGATAAAACGGCAACTTTTTATTTTTTTATATATCTTTGTGCACAAAATTTAAAAACATGAGAGAACAAATGCTGAAAACACTCAAATCTTATTTTGGGTATACTTCTTTTCGTCCACTACAGGAAAAAATCATTTCTACAATTCTTCAAAAGAAAGATGCATTAGTACTGATGCCGACAGGAGGAGGAAAATCCATGTGTTATCAGCTACCGGCTATTTTGATGGAGGGAACCACCGTTGTCGTTTCCCCATTAATTTCTCTCATGAAAGACCAAGTGGAATCTCTACAGGCTAATGGTATCGTAGCTCGTGCATTAAATAGCACAAATGACGACGCCACCAACGCCCAGCTTTACTTTGAATGCCTACAAGGAAGGGTAAAACTACTGTATATATCTCCCGAAAGACTGATGTCGGAAATGAATTATCTGTTACGCGACATCAATATATCCCTGTTTGCCATTGACGAAGCCCATTGTATTTCTCATTGGGGACATGACTTCCGTCCTGAATATACACAACTGAAAGCTATACGACAATATTTTCCCAATGTCCCAGTAGTAGCCCTGACTGCAACCGCCGACAAGATTACTCGAGAGGATATTATACGGCAACTGGAAATGCGCAACCCTGAAATCTTTATTTCTTCTTTTGACCGTCCCAATTTAAGTCTGGAAGTAAAAAGAGGATATCAACAGAAGGAAAAAATCAAAGCCATTGTCAAATTCCTGCGCAGACACCGTAATGAAAGTGGAATTATCTATTGCATGAGCCGAAATGGAACTGAAAAAGTGGCTCAATTACTTGAGAAGGAAGGATTCGATGTCGCAGCTTATCATGCAGGAATGTCAAACGAACAGCGGGAAATTACACAAGATGATTTCATTAATGATCGTGTGCAGATTATCTGCGCGACCATTGCATTCGGTATGGGAATTGACAAGTCTAATGTCCGATGGGTCATCCATTATAACCTGCCTAAGAGTATAGAAAATTTTTATCAGGAAATCGGCCGAGCAGGACGCGACGGACTTCCTAGCGAAACCCTTCTCTTTTACTCTTTTGGCGACATTATTCTGTTATCAAGGTTTGCGGCAGAAAGTAACCAGCAAGGAATCAACCTGGAAAAGTTGAACCGCATGCAACAATACGCAGAATCCGACATTTGCCGACGGAGAATTCTTCTAAACTATTTCGGAGAAACCATGGATCATGACTGTGGAAACTGCGATGTATGCAAGAACCCTCCTGAACGCTTCGATGGTACCATCATTGTGCAAAAAGCATTAAGTGCCATTGCCCGTGCCGACCAACAAATCGGTACCCGCACTTTAATTGACATCCTGAAAGGATATGCCAGTCAGGAAATCATGGAAAAAGGATATGACAAACTGAAAACCTACGGAGCAGGCAGGGATGTGCCTGGAAAAGACTGGCAAGATTACTTGCTCCAGATGTTAAATTTAGGATATTTTGAAATCGCTTATAACGAGAGCAATCATTTAAAAATTACAGAAGCCGGAAGAAAAGTATTGTTCGGAAAAGAACGCGCACCACTGGTAGTCATTAAAAGAGAAGAAGGCTATGGAAAGAAAGGCTATGCCAAAGAAAACAAAACAGCTTCTCCTGTACCTTTATTCACCCCCACCGTATTTGAAGATGAAGATGAAGGCTTGTTTGAAGCACTTCGTCAGCTCCGCAAAAAACTGGCCGACCAGCTGGCCATTCCAGCTTACATTGTACTATCCGACAAAACCCTGCATCTGCTTGCCCTGAAGAAGCCCAGCAACATTGAGGCATTTGGTGAGATTAGCGGAATTGGAGAATTCAAAAAAGAGAAATACGGAAAGGATTTTCTGGCCGTCATCAACGAATATCTAGGCAGAAACTAACGGAAACGCTGCCCGCTTACCCATACCGGACGTGCAAATGGATAGCCAACGGATGTAACACGTGTATAATTTGCCATAGGCATCATTTCAGGAAGATGAGCTATATCAAATGCCACAAAGTCTTCGTATGTCACCTCTTCTACAGCCGTTCCTATTTTCATCACCTTTTCATAAAGTGATTTACGGGAAGGCGCATTAAAAGCACACGTATTTGAGTTCATCATACTATCTTCGGATGGGCGATAAATTCCTTCAGAATAAGTACAAGCCCCTTCATAAACACCTAAATGCTCATTCTGATAATGAGAGTCCGTTAAAAAAGGAGCCCAAAGAACAGTATCCGCCGATGCGGTAAAATCCACATTCTGCGCCCATCCGTTCGCTTGCATGATGCGTATCCGCTGCATTTCCAATGTAGTAACACTTCCTTTTTCCAGATATACATATTCATCTTCCAGTTTTCCAAAACCATGTCCAATCGCTTCATGTACCAATACTTGCCGGAAATATTCACTCTCCAGACTTTCAATGACCGGACAATAAGCAATGGAAAACTCTATAAACTTACCATTTCCATCCTGATATCCGAAATAAGTGGTACCCGCATAAGCAGAAGTATTTAACACCACTACCGCCAAGCAGTTTTTCCTTTTTTCTTCTTTTAATACCTTTCCCACATACACTTGTACAGAAGCATCATCACCCGTAATCGTTGTACTATTTCCACCTGTCAGCTTACAACTGAAGGCTGTCTTATATCCCATGCCAAAATCATTATTTTCAGATACCGCATTAATCATATACACGTCAAAATATTCTCTCAGAGATTTCACGGGTTCTTCAGTAAACAGATTCTCCATAGTTTTTTCCATAACGCTCCGATAAGTTCCATTAGCCAATTCCTGGTCCACGAAACCATCCCCCATCAACACAATTGGAATACCATCCCCTTTAGTATGCTGCTGCAAAGTATCTATTTTACCGTCTTCTGAGTAATCAACTGACTCAAGCACTTGTCCTCCTAGCTGAGATATTTTAACCGTAGCTAGTTCTTTCTGCACTCCATCTTCTTCTTTAATAAAAAGTAAATAGGCCGACCGTGACATTCCTCCCCTATTAGGAGCAGCATTCAATGTCACCTCTTGTGTTTCAGTCGTTGCTGAACGAGAAGAGCTTTCTTGCCTCAACCAGCTTCCTGGCTCCGAAGATGTATATACTTTCAGTTTTTCCGCTTCTACATTCGTCTCGAAACGGATAGTAAACATACCTCCATCGACATCCACAAGATACTCATCTTTTTCGGGAAGCACATAATCACCAATCTCTTGGAAAACGGATATTTCGCAAACTTCATCTCCCGAACTTAACTTTACTTTTGCTTCTCGTAACTTATTTGTATTGTTCTCAAAAATAGCTGTAACTTTTACTTGTCCTTCCCCAGCTTCACCCGATAAGGGAGACAAACTTAACCACACCGCATCTGTCGTAACATTCCATGTGCCAAAACTTGTAAATAAAATAATAGCCTCGTCCCCTACTACCGACTGCAGGGTTACACTTTCTGTCACATTTTCAAAAGAAGTCACTTCCATCTCTTTATGGCAAGAGACTAACAACATCAGAAAAACGAAACTAAGGTTAAACAATATAGTTTTTTTCATACAGTATAATTAAGTCATTCAAAAGTTTTCAAACGGGTAGACCTCCTGAGAAATTCTG
>NZ_JBBKBF010000087.1:0-10944 GCF_037892625.1 Phocaeicola sp. ICN-14070
AAAATGTTGTTTAATTAGACAAAAATATATACGTTTGTTACGTAAATGAAATTTTAAAGACTAAGGAGCTTGCAAATTCTTTGAAAGTGTGACAATTTTTCATTTTGAGATTATAAAAATATGTATTAACTCTCTTGCTTATCTCTGTGTATGGGGATAAGCAAGATTTAAAAAAATTTCAAAATGGGTAAAATCCGTTTGACTGATAGGCCTAAATTCGCCTATCGTAATGAGGAGTCCGATAGTGAAGAGTATATTCTTTATCATAGATGCTCATTGATGGTAGAGAAGTATATTAAGATGCATGTTCATAATATAGAGGATGTGTATAATCTACGTCAGGAAGTATTGTTGAAAGTATTGGAGGGATTGGATAAATCATATTATGAGCAAGGGCATTTCTTTCAATGGGTAATGACGATAGCTGTTAATATGGTAAATGATTACTATCGGAGAAAAAAGAATGCTCCTGTACTAGTTGCTCTTGAAGATAATGTAGCACAGGTGTTTGTGTCGGAAAAGACTTTTTATAGAAGGGAGAAACAATTATTGAAATGTGAACGTATATATATAGAAATAATGAATATACTTCAATCGTTTACTCCTTTTGAAAGAGAGTTGATAGAGGATCTTTTTTTTCATAACTTAAGTTTTAGAAAAGCGGCTGAAAAGAGGAATATCAGTAAATCGACTTGTTTCAAACTTTGCAAGAAGCTGTTAGAGAAGCTTCAGAGACTATTGAGGGAAAGAGGAATTGATATAACTTTTTTAAAGGACGATGAATAATTAGAAAAAGGCATTCGAATGAAGTTTGCATTTGAATGCCTTTTTCTTTTTTATTTCTTTTGAAATTCGACTTTTTTTGTACTTTTGCGCGGAAAAAATAATAAGAATCTATCTTTATGTTAACATTGGATTGTGTTTATAGGGCGTCATTTGCCTTGAAAAATGTGATAAGAAGAACGGATTTGATATATGCTCCTCAGATAAACAATGAGAGTCAGATCTATTTGAAACCGGAAAATCTGCAGTATACAGGTTCGTTTAAATTGCGTGGTGCGTGTTATAAAATTTCCTGCCTGACAGAGGAGGAAAAGTCTCGTGGAGTAATTGCTTGTTCTGCAGGGAATCATGCACAAGGGGTTGCGCTTGGTGCAACGAAACATGGTATAAAATCGTTGATTTGTCTTCCGGAAGGTGCTCCTATTTCTAAAGTGGAAGCTACTAAGCGTTATGGGGCCGATGTTTGTCTGGTTCCGGGAGTATATGATGATGCTTATCAAAAAGCCTTACAGTTAAAGGAAGAAAAAGGTTATACGTTTATTCATCCTTTTGATGATGAATACGTTATTGCAGGGCAGGGTACAATTGGATTGGAATTGTTAAATCAGCTTCCAGATGTGGAAGTAGTGATAGTGCCTATTGGTGGAGGAGGACTTATATCTGGTGTGGCTTATGCGTTGAAATCTTTAAAGCCTGATGTAAAGGTGTATGGTGTGCAGGCGCAGGGTGCTCCGAGTATGTTGCGGTCTATTGAACATGAACGTCGTGAATGTTTATCTTCAGTGTCTACGATTGCAGATGGTATTGCAGTAAAGGAACCGGGAGAGCATACATTTGATTTGTGCAGTAAGTATGTGGATGGTATTGTGACTGTAACAGAAGATGAAATCTGTGCCGCTATTTTAGCATTGATGGAACAGCAGAAACTTATTGCTGAAGGGGCTGGGGCTGTGGCGGTAGCGGCTGCTATGTTCAATAAGGTTCCGGTGACAGGAAAGAAAACAATCTGCGTAGTGTCGGGAGGAAATATTGATGTGACTATCTTGAGTCGTGTGATTGGACGTGGGTTGGATATGTCCGGCCGCTCTTATACTGTAACGCTTGATTTGCATGATAAACCTGGAGAACTGATGGGAGTGGCTACTATTGTGGCTCGTTTGGGGGGGAATATTATTTCCGTACTTCATGAGCGAAATAATAATAATAGTAATGTGACTGCCTGTTTCCTAAGGCTTGTAATGGAAACTCGTAACGCAGAGCATATTTCACTTATTCGTAATGCACTGTTAGAGGCTGGATATACAATTGTGAATTAAGTTGGAGGAGTAGTAATTTGCCGGATTTCTGAACAGGTCTTGGTGAATTTAATTTTTTTAAGCAGATTTTCCTCGTTAACGTTACCAACAATACAATATTTATCGTACATTTGCCACACATTTGTAATGTGTGGTTTGCAAAAATGACTGATAAAATAAAACATCTAGGTATTGTGGAAAGCATTAACGGTTCTTACTTGAAGGTGAGGATTGTACAGACATCGGCTTGTTCTGCGTGTAGCATAAAAGGGCATTGCAGTGCAGCTGAATCGAAGGAGAAACTGATAGATGTATACAATAAGTCTGGTCTCGCCTGTCAGGTCGGGAGCCAAGTCATGATAAGCGGAGCGACATCCCTGGGGATGAAAGCTGTAATGTGGGCTTTTGTTTTTCCTTTTGTGGTGTTGCTCGTTTCTCTTTTTGTCGCTATGTATTTTACGGGAGGGGATGAGGCCGTTTCTTCCATTGCATCTTTGTGTATGCTTATACCTTATTATCTGATACTTTTCTTTTGCCGGGAGAAATTCAGACGTACTTTTGTGTTTGTTTTGGAATCAATTAATAATTAATAAACTAACTTTATATTATGAGTTTAATTTTGGTTGCAGTGATTTCACTGGGTGCCATTGGCTTGATTTCAGCTGTTATCTTGTACGTGGCTTCTAAGAAATTTGCTGTGTATGAAGATCCTCGAATTGCTCAGGTGGCAGAAGTGCTTCCTCAGGCCAATTGCGGTGGATGTGGTTTCCCGGGATGTTCCGGTTTTGCAGCTGCTTGTGTGAAAGCTGGTTCTCTGGAAGGGAAAATGTGTCCGGTAGGTGGTCAGCCTACTATGGAGAAGGTCGCAAGTATTTTGGGGCTGGAAGCAACTGCTTCAGAACCAAAGGTTGCGGTAGTGAGATGTAACGGAACATGTGCTAACCGTCCGAAACTGACTCAGTACGACGGAGTACGTTCTTGTGTGGTAGCTAATTCTACTTTCGGAGGTGAAACCGGTTGTACCTTTGGCTGTTTGGGATGTGGCGATTGTGTATCAGCTTGTCAGTTTGATGCCATTCACATGAATCCGGAAACAGGACTTCCTGAAGTAGACGAATCAAAATGTACGGCTTGTGGTGCTTGTAGCAAGGCTTGTCCGCGTAACATCATTGAGATTCGTCCGAAAGGAAAGGACAACCGCAGAGTGTACGTACAGTGTGTCAACAAGGACAAGGGTGCTGTAGCTCGTAAAGCATGTGCAGCAGCTTGTATCGGCTGTGGTAAGTGCGTAAAGGTTTGTCCATTTGAAGCTATTACATTGGAGAACAACTTGGCCTATATCGACCCGGCTAAATGTAAGTCATGTCGTAAGTGTGAGATGGAATGTCCACAGCAGGCTATTGTCGCAGTGAACTTCCCTCCTCGTAAACCGAAGGCAGAAGCTCCTGCAGCAGAAAAACCGGCTGTAGAGAAAACTGTAGCAGCCAGTCCGAAAACTGAAACCGTAAAGAATGAAACGGTAACTCCGGCTACAGCTCCGGCTGCCGAAGCTCCAAAGAATACAGAGGCTTAATCTTATAATTGTATAATACTAAATAACATAAAAGTGAAGACGTTTAGAATTGGTGGAGTTCATCCAGCAGAAAATAAATTGTCAGCCGGGAAAGCTATTGAAACGCTTGCACTTCCTAAGCAGGCGGTGTTCCCGTTGTCTCAGCATATTGGTGCGCCTGCCACTGCCATTGTAAAGAAAGGCGATGTGGTAAAGGTGGGTACCAAGATTGCCGAAGCGGGAGGCTTTGTTTCGGCAGCTATCTTCTCTTCCGTGTCTGGAAAGGTAAACAAGGTAGATAGCGTAATTGATGCAAGTGGCTATCGCAAGCCTGCCATCTTCATTGACGTAGAAGGTGATGAATGGGAAGAAACAATCGACCGTAGCAAGGATTTGGTAAAGGAATGCAACCTGACTCCGGAAGAAATTGTCGCAAAAATCAAGAATGCCGGTATCGTAGGTATGGGTGGTGCTTGTTTCCCTACTCATGTGAAACTGACTCCTCCTCCCGGATGTAAGGCAGAATGTGTAATTATCAATGCCGTAGAATGTGAACCTTATCTGACTGCCGACCATCGTCTGATGCTGGAAAAAGCAGATGAAATCCTGGTAGGCGTACAGATTCTGATGAAGGGAGCGAAGGTAAACAAAGCCTATATCGGTATTGAGAGCAATAAACCGGATGCCATTAAGCTGATGACAGAAAAGGCAGCCGCTTACCCGGGTATTGAAATTGTACCTTTGAAAGTGAAATACCCTCAGGGAGGTGAAAAACAGTTGATTGATGCTGTAATCGGTCGCCAGGTGCCGGCTCCTCCTGCTATTCCTATCAATGTAGGTGCAGTGGTACAGAATGTAGGTACTGCGTATGCAGTATACGAAGCTGTACAGAAGAATAAACCTTTGTTTGAACGTGTGGTAACGGTAACCGGTAAGTCATTGAAGAATCCTTCTAACTTCCTGACTCGTATGGGTACTCCGATGAGCCAGTTGATTGAAGCTGCCGGAGGTCTGCCGGAAGATACCGGAAAGGTAATCGGTGGTGGTCCGATGATGGGTAAGGCTTTGGTAAATACTGAAGTACCTATCTGTAAAGGTAGCTCTGGTGTACTGATTATGAACGATAAGGAAGCGCGCCGTGCAGAACCTCAGCCATGTATCCGTTGTGCGAAGTGTGTAGGCGTTTGTCCGATGGGACTGGAACCTTACTTGTTGGCTACTTGTTCGGCTCATGGCGACTGGGAACGTGTGGAACACGAAATGATTATGTCGTGCATCGAATGCGGTTCATGCCAGTTTACATGTCCTTCTCATCGTCCGATGTTGGATTACATCCGTTTAGGTAAAGGTAAGGTGGGCGGTATCATCCGTGCACGTAATGCAAAAAAATAATTTGAGAATCTTATGGCAAACAAATTAATAGTATCCTTATCGCCGCATGTACATAGTGGCGACAGTGTACAGAAAAACATGTACGGCGTATTGATTGCGCTGATACCGGCCTTGCTTGTATCTTTCTACATGTTTGGTTTAGGAGCAGTGGTGGTGACACTGACTTCTGTCATTGCATGCTTGTTCTTTGAATGGGCTATCACCAAATTCATATTGAAGCGCGAACGTACTACTATCATGGACGGTTCGGCTGCCCTGACCGGTGTGTTGCTGGCATTTAACCTGCCTTCTAACCTGCCGTTGTGGATTATCATTATCGGTGCGCTGGTAGCTATCGGTATCGGAAAGATGACTTTTGGTGGATTGGGGTGTAACCCGTTCAACCCGGCTTTGGTGGGACGTATCTTCCTGCTGATTTCTTTCCCTGTACAGATGACTTCATGGCCGGTAGTCGGTCAGCTGACCAGTTATACGGATGCGGAAACTACTGCTACTCCGTTGGCATTGATGAAGATGGCAGTACATGGTGATGCAAATGCATTGAGCCAGTTGCCTGATACCATGTCTTTGTTCTTGGGTAACAATCCGGGCTGTATCGGTGAGGTAAGTGCTTTAGCTTTGTTGCTGGGACTCGTCTATATGTTGTGGAAAAAGATTATCTCCTGGCATATTCCGGTTTCCATTCTGGCAACCGTATTCGTATTCTCTGGTCTGATGCACTTGGCTAATCCTACAGTGTATGCTTCTCCATTGGCACATCTGTTTACTGGAGGTTTGATGTTGGGTGCGATTTTCATGGCTACAGATTATGTGACTTCACCTATGACTCACAAAGGTATGTTGATTTACGGTGTAGCTATCGGCTTCCTGACAGTGGTAATCCGTACTTTCGGTGCCTATCCGGAAGGTATGTCGTTCGCTATTTTCATCATGAACGCATTCACTCCGTTGATTAATACATATTGCAAACCAAAACGTTTCGGGGAGGTAGTGAAGAAATGAAAAAACTAGAATCATCTTTAAAGAATATGGCTCTGGCACTGACCGGATTTTCTGTAGTGGCCGGAGGTTTGCTGGGCTGGGTGAACGATGTGACTGCTGAACCTATTGCTCAGGCGAATGCCAAGACTTTGAGTGATGCCATTGCAGTAGTAGTTCCCGGTTTTGATAACAATCCGGCTGAAGCTCCTGAAACCGTAGAAGTCAATGGTGCCACTTATAAGATTTACAAAGCGACTAAAAACGGACAGCCTATCGGAGCAGCAGTAGAATCAGCTGCCAACGGTTTTGGTGGAGCGCTGACCGTGTTGGTCGGTTTTGACAATGAAGGTAAGATCATTGATTATTCTCTTTTGAGTCATGCGGAAACTCCGGGCCTTGGATCAAAGGCTGCCGACTGGTTCAAGAAGGGAGCCAAAGGTGATATTACCGGAAAAAATCCGAGTGAAGCTCCTTTAACTGTCAGCAAGGATGGAGGAGAGATTGATGCTATTACGGCCTCTACTATTACATCACGTGCTTTCTTGCTGGCTGTAAACAATGCATATGCAGCTTATAAGAATCAGCATGTAGATGGAGCCAGCGGAGCTACTCAGCAGGAACAGCCGGCTGAAGAAGCAGTCAGTGATACAACGAATGTGGAACCCGTTAAATAAGGAGGACAGGCTATGAATAATTTTAAAGTGTTAATGAATGGGATTGTAAAAGAGAATCCTACGTTTGTACTCCTTTTAGGTATGTGTCCGACCCTGGGTACAACTTCATCTGCTATCAATGGTATGGGAATGGGATTGGCCACTATGTTTGTGCTGATTTGCTCAAACGTGGTGATTTCTCTGATTAAGAATCTGGTGCCCGACATGGTACGTATTCCTATTTTTGTGGTGGTAATTGCTTCGTTCGTAACCTTGCTTCAGATGGTGATGCAGGCATACGTACCGGCATTGTACGCTACATTGGGATTGTTCATTCCGTTGATTGTGGTAAACTGTATTTTGCTGGGACGTGCTGAAGCGTTTGCGGCTAAGAATAACCCTTTGTCTTCTTTCTTTGATGGCTTGGGTATGGGACTTGGATTTACCATTGCCTTGACTTTACTGGGTGGTGTACGTGAATTTCTGGGAACTGGCAAATTGTTTAACATTGCCATTATGCCGGAAGATTATGGAATGCTGATTTTCGTATTGGCTCCTGGTGCATTCATCGTATTGGGATACCTTATTGCGATTGTAAACCGCTTGAAAAAAGCATAACCCTTAAAAATAGAAAGATATGGAATATATATTGATATTTATTACCGCAATCTTTGTGAACAACGTGGTGTTGTCACAATTCTTGGGTATCTGTCCGTTCCTGGGTGTTTCCAAGAAAGTAGAAACTGCCATGGGTATGGGAGCAGCGGTAGCTTTCGTGTTGACGCTGGCCACCATCGTGACGTATGTCATCCAAAAGTTTGTATTGGATGCTTTCGGATTGGGATACTTGCAGACTATTGCTTTTATCCTTGTTATTGCCGCATTGGTTCAGATGGTAGAAATTATCTTGAAAAAGGTTTCTCCTTCTTTGTATCAGGCATTGGGAGTGTTCTTGCCTTTGATTACAACTAACTGCTGTATCCTGGGTGTGACTATCCTGGTAATCCAGAAAAATTATGATTTGCTGACTGGAGTAGTATATGCTTTCTCTACTGCATTAGGATTTGCTTTGGCGCTGATTGTGTTTGCCGGTATTCGCGAACAGTTGAGCCTGGTAAACATTCCGAAAGGTATGAGAGGAATGAGTATCGCATTGGTCACAGCCGGTTTGCTGGCTATGGCATTCATGGGTTTCTCGGGCGTAGATAAAGGACTGGCAGTGCTGTTTGGTTTGAATTAATTCTGTCTTTTTGACAGCAACATATTGGAAAAGTGTTATTTGGTATATTCCGAATAACACTTTTTTAATTTTTTAATGGGAGGTACATGGACATTTCAATCCTTTTTTCTACTTTTGTAGAGATATAGTAAATGACTTTAATAAAGGAGTTAAATATAAGAAAACCCTAGTGTTATGAAAAAAAGAATTCTCGTGACAGGTGGAACTGGATATATCGGTTCTCATACTGTAGTTGAGTTGCAGAATAGCGGTTACGAAGTGGTAATTGTGGACAATCTTTCCAATTCGCGCGCTGATGTAGTAGACAGCATCGAACAGATTTCAGGTGTACGTCCGGCTTTTGAAAAAGTAGATTGTCTTGATTATGAAGGCTTGGATAATGTTTTTGCTAAATATCCAGGTATTCAGGGTATCATTCATTTTGCAGCAAGCAAGGCTGTAGGTGAATCTGTACAGAAACCGTTGCTGTATTATCGTAACAACTTGGTTTCATTGATTAACTTGTTGGAACTGATGCCGAAACACGGAGTAAAAGGCATTATTTTCTCTTCTTCTTGTACGGTATACGGTCAGCCGGATGTGTTGCCTGTAACAGAAGCAGCTCCTATTAAGAAGGCCGAGTCTCCTTACGGTAATACCAAGCAGATTAATGAAGAAATTATCCGTGATACCATTGCTTCTGGTTCTCCTATTCATGCAGTGATGTTGCGTTATTTCAATCCGATTGGTGCACATCCTACAGCTTTAATCGGTGAACTTCCGAATGGTGTTCCACAGAACTTGATTCCTTATCTTACTCAGACTGCAATGGGCATCCGTGAAAAACTGAGCGTATTCGGTGATGATTATGATACTCCTGACGGTTCTTGTATTCGTGACTATATTTACGTAGTAGACTTGGCTAAGGCACACGTAATTGCCATGAATCGTATTTTGGAAGACAAGCAGAAAGATAAAGTTGAAGTATTCAATGTAGGTACAGGCCGTGGTCTTTCTGTATTGGAACTGATTCATAAGTTTGAAGAATCTACCGGCGTGAAGTTGAATTACCAGATTGCTCCTCGTCGTGCAGGTGATATTGTAAAGGTTTGGGCTGATCCTTCTTATGCAAACTCTGAATTAGGATGGAAAGCTGAAACTTCTATCGAAGATACCTTACGTTCTGCATGGAAATGGCAGGTTCACCTCCGTGAAAAAGGTATCATGTAAATAGAATTCTTAATAAAATAAAAAATACTGAACTAAAGATATTTTATGAACGTTACATGTAATATACAGCTCTTGCGGTTCTTGTGTATGTGATATAGATAATGGACGGCCGCTGATTTTCATCAGAAATGAAAGCAGGGAGTTGTATTTTTGCATAGTAGTTTTGTCGTGTTTTATTTTGTGTTTGTGTTGTGGCTGTTCTCCGACGAGAGTCGGGGAACAGTTTTTTGTTTACGGATTTTATTATATCTTTGCAGCCGATTTTCGAATCAAGGGAATGGGACTTCCCTGTGATAAACCGCTAATGAAGTAGCTGATAGTTCCTACCGGAGCAGGTCTCTTTTTTAGACCGACAGGGAGGGCTATGTCTGTATCCATGCTATGTGAAAGAGTTCTGGCTTTGGTTTTTGCGAAAACTTGAGATATGGATACAAGAAAACTTAGAAAAATATGAAGACTTTAAGAAATCAGAATTACTGGTGGAAGTTTGAACAGTTTCCGTTACTCCTTTATTTATGTAAGTGGCTTTTCCTTTCAGTTGTGTCAGGGGTTTGTATTGGGTCGGCTTCTGCCTTGCTGTTGGTATCTCTGGAGTGGGCTACACAGTATCGCGAACACCATCTTTGGATAGTTGCTCTTTTGCCAGTGGCCGGTTTGCTTATCGGCTTGATGTATCATTACTGGGCAGGAACAGCTTCTCGCGGCAATAATTATCTGATTGAAGAAATCCGTTCTCCTCATGATATTATTCCTTTCCGTATGGCTCCTTTGGTATATATTGGAACTGTATTGACACACTTGTTTGGTGGTTCTGCCGGACGAGAAGGTACTGGTGTACAGATGGGAGGAGCTATAGCCGACCAGTTTTCCCGTCTGTTTCGTATGCGTCGCAGAGACCATCGTCTGATGGTAGCAATTGGTATCAGTGCTGGCTTTGCTTCTGTGTTTGGTACTCCACTGGCAGGGGCTGTTTTTGGCTTGGAGGTCATTGTGGTAGGACGTATGCGTTACGAAGCTATCTTGCCGAGCTTTCTTTCGGCTGCCGTCGCCAGTATGGTTTGCCATGCGTGGGGAGTGGAACATACGCACTATGTGGTTTCTGAAGTTCCTTTTCCGGATGCGTCTAATTTGTTGTGGACTATTGGTGCAGGTATTCTGTTCGGACTGGCTGCCATGTTGTTTTCACGTTCCATCGGTTTTTGGTCAGGAATGGCCAAACGCATCAGTTATCCACCTTTCCGCCCGCTGATAGGAGGACTTGCGATAGCTGCAGCTGTCTGGATAATAGGAACGACGAAATATATCGGTTTGGGTGTACCTACCATTGTGGCTTCTTTCTCGGAGCAGCAGATGTGGTATGATTTTCTGCTGAAGATTTTGTTTACCACTTTCACTATCGGAGTCGGATTCAAGGGGGGTGAAGTTACTCCTTTGTTCTTTGTGGGAGCCACCTTAGGCAGTGCGTTGTCGGCTGTGGTACCCCTTCCGATGGGGCTATTGGCTGGAATTGGTTTTGTAGCTGTGTTTGCCGGAGCAACAAATACCCCCATTGCTTGTACGTTGATGGGAATTGAACTTTTCGGGGCAGAGCCAGGTCTTTATTTAGGCATAGCTTGTGTGGTAGCTTATCTTTTCTCCGGTCATACCGGCATTTATACAGCTCAGTTGATTGGCAGCCCGAAGCATTTGGCTTATTCTCGCAGGAAGGGAAAAACACTTGCGGAATAGTGTTTTTCACGGTGGTTTTTGGTATAAACAAAACGCAAGGACGTTTCACATCAAGCGTCCTTGCGTTTTGTCTTAAATGCACTTGCGTTTTAGTTGAAACGCAAAGGCGTT
>NZ_JBBKBF010000088.1:0-10869 GCF_037892625.1 Phocaeicola sp. ICN-14070
TAGGTACTTGATGTACTCGGCCATCAGCGGCGAGGCGATGGCTTTCCATGCCTCCTCGATGACAAGGCACTTGCGGTTCTTCTTCAGGCGCATCTTCTGCAGGAACACGTCCATGATGATGAGCGTCACGATGGGGAAGAGCTGCTTGTTCTCCTTGATGGCATCCACCTCGAAGACGATGAAGGTCTCGTCGAACAAGGTGCTATCCACGTTCTCGTTGAGAATCTTGTCGTACTTGCCGCCACGGTAGAAGTTTTGGAGCATATAGGCGAAGTTGTCGCAGTCGATGGTGGTGATGTTGTTCTCGATGCAGATCTGGTCGAGACGCTCACAGGCGAACTCATAGAATGAGTCGAAGGAGAGGGTCTTCACGCTCAATGCCATGCGCCGTTCCTCCAGTCCCTTGATGAGTTTCTCCACCTTGTCGTGTATCTGCGTCAGCTCCGTGCCGCGCCGCTTCTCCATGGTGGAGAGGTTTTTTCTCAGTGTCTCCTTCTGTGAGGAAGGATAGGGCTGCACACCGTTGAAATAGAAATCGTAATACTCCGTCACCAACTGCTCCACGACACGGAACTCCAGTTCGGGTATCTGCGTCTCCGAGCCTTTCCATATCAGCAGTATCAGGTTCTTCAGGAAGTCTATCTTCTCAATGTTCAGCTCCCGCTTGCTGATGTTGAAGGGGTTCATGGTGATGGGCTTGTCCTCCGTATAGGCGATGTACTTGCCGCCCACATACTCGCAGAGTCCCTCATACGAGTTACCCGTATCGACCATGACGATGTCGGTGTTCTGCTCCCACAACTGACGCACCACGCTGTTCATGTGGAACGACTTGCCGCTGCCCGAAGGACCCAAACAAAAAAAGTTCGAGTTGTCGGTCAGCTTCTCCTTTCCCTCCTTTCCTGTGATGTCGATGGCTACGGGCACACCTTGGCGGTCGGTATAGTATATCTTCAGCGGGGTGTCCTCATTATGCACGATGCGCTCCTTGTACATCAGACAGGTGGCGGCATCGCCGAGGGTGAGGAATCGGTCGTAGTCGGCATTCATGCCATAGCAGTTGCCGGGGAAAGAGTTGACGAACAGCTCCAACTGGTTGTAGGCCCGCTTGCTGATGTGGATGCCCATGCGCGAGAAGGAGTTTTCGAGATGGTTGGTGCATTTCTGTATGTCGGTGTCGCCGCTCACTGCCACCACGAGGTTGTAGTGGGTATAGACGAGCTGCTTGCTCTCACGGGCTATCACCTCCTGCACACGCTTGATGTCCTCTACAGCCATCAGGTTGCTGGGGTTGGGCATGGAGGCATGGCGGTTTTTCTTCTTGTCGAGTAGGGCAAGCTCACGCTTCTGGTTGGGCACGAACACCATCTGGTTGAACACCACGCAGTCGGCTCCGGGCACGCTATCGACGATGCTCACGAGATCAACGGGCATACTGGTGTTGTTCACCTCGATATTTGCGTAGGGACGGATGACCGACGGCAAGTTGGCATAATCCACATCCACAAGGCTATACACCTTGCAGCTACGGTCCCCCATGCCGATGGTCTCGTCATCGACCTTGAAGTTGGTCATCGACACCACCTTGTCACGGAAGTTCATGGAGAAGAAACGGTCCACATACTCGCAGGCTTCCGTTTTGCCGAGGAATCGGGACTTCACGCCGGCATCCCTCAGCTGGTCGTGCACCTTGCGTATCTTCACCAAGAAGTCACGCCATTTCTTGTTGTCGAACGACATCAGACGGCTCTTCTTGTTCTCCTGTGTGATGGTGAGGTAGCAGACGCTGTCGGTAAAGGGTCTGCCGTTGAAATAGCGGAAGTAACTCTCGCTCAGGAACTCATGATTTCCACCGTTCTCTTCCTTGAATGCCTTCCTCACAAACACGTCCTGCTTGTGCAGCGCATAGCCTTCGCCCAAGGTCTGGGCAAGGGCGGCGAAGAGGTGGGTGAACTCATAGTAGGCCTCGATGTTGGCGGAATACTTCTGCACAGGGTTCTCCATCTTCAGAACAGCGGAGTATTCGCCCGTCTTGGTATAGAGCACGCCGATGCCATCCACTTCCTCGATGGAGAAGTAGATGTCCTGGAAGATGCGCTTGCGCTTCCCTCCCGTGCCGAATGCCTTGACACTGATGGCCATGCCCACGCAGATGGCTGAGAATATGAGTATGATGTATAGGGTCATTGTTCTTTTTCTTTTTTAATCGCAAAAAGGCGGGCGCACCCTCATGCGTGATGCCCCCACCTCCATTCACTTACAATCATTGATAGCTTTCCACTTGGACATAATGGATTCTCTTTTTTGTTTTACACTTTCTTTGAATAGGCATAGATGAATATGCCGTTGTCACTCTTCTTGCTGTGCAAGCCCTTGCGCTGCTTCATGACGATGAGAACGCCACCGACAGCTACGGCGAGGACTAGCAGCACGAGTCCTGCCACGAAACCGAAGATGCAGTAGCCGAGGATGAAACCCGCAACGGCTCCTCCTGCGGTGGCTGCCGCCCAGTAGATGTAGCGTCCCTGCAACCCGAAGAACTCCAATGGACGTTGCAGTCCCTTGAAAATGGGATAATCCGGAAAACGCTCTTGCTTTGTATCTGCCATAACTGTCAGTGTTTTAACGTTCTACATACTCACAATCTCACGCTGCGTTTAACCTCCAATGCCGAAGAACAGAGGCAGTGCCTGGGCTGCTGCAATGAGGAAAATACATGCGCCGACGACCATCATGATCTTCTTTTTCACGTCCTGTTCCTCGTTGTTCATGGCGATGTAAACGCTTATGGCTCCGACAATTGCAACGACACCTGCAATGGCATAGCAGAGCTTCACCACGATAGGTACATACTTGGCAATCTCCTCCGTCACTGTGGTAAGCGCGGTCGTTCCTGCCGAGTAGTCGCCGGCTGCGTTCTGTGCCATTGCTGCGGTGGTGCCGACAAGCAACATCAGGGCGAGCGTTTTCATGCGCTGTGAAGAGAAGAATCCCTTCACCTTCTTGTTAATCCTTTCAAACATTCTTTTTACCTTTTAATTTGTTACACTTTGAGTTATCTTATCTCGTATCACCTGTATCTCAAATCTGATAACCGAAGAAAGCGGGGAAGACGATGGTCGCTCCTATGAGGAACAGGCAGGCTCCCACCAGCATCATGATGTTCTTCTTCACTCCTTCTTCGCCCGTATTCATCTTTATATATATCTGCAAGGCGCTGACTATGACCACGATGCCCGCCACTGCATAGCACAGATAAACGATATAGAGCATCATCGTCACGGCATAGTCATGGGCACTCGCAAGTGCGTCCGCTCCCCAGCTGTAGTCCACGTTGCCACACTTAGCACTGGCCAGAGCTGGGGTTAAAGCGGCATATAATGATAGAAATGCACTTCTTGTTTTTGACATCATATCTCATTATTGAGTGATTCCACCTTGACCATGTCACGTCCATTGTGACGAAGACCGCGGGCGATGATGGTGTTGTTCAATTCTTCCGAATACATGGGGTCGGAATAGGTGGTATTCACTTCCTCCATCTTCTTCTCGATTGCGCTTTGTATCTTTTCAAGCACATGAGGCTTGCTCTCTTCCGCAGTGGCGGCTGCCTCCTCTGTAGGCTCTGCAAGCTGCTTCTCCTCGTAGGCTGTCTCATATTGGTTGTCGCCTACGCTGAAACCACCGTCGCTCTCGCTGACCGCTATCGACTCTTCCTCGTCGGTCATGTCACTGACATCAAACGACTCGCCCTGTGACTTCTCGTCCTTGGGCTTTCCGTACAGATCCTGCACGATGATGACCGTATAGTAGATGACATAGATTATGGTCACGACAATGGCGAATATTACAAATGACTTCATATTTTCAAGTTTGATTTTACTATGGTTTGGCTTATTGCCGATGCAAAGGAACTACCTTTTCTTCAATCTTAAACCGAAATGACTTTCCGCGGAGCCAAATCTTAACTCTAATTTTGATTACACTCGCAATCATACTCAAAAATCAAACTCGAAAGGCACAAAAAAAGCCCTTCCGATAGGGAAGAGCTTGTAAAGAGGGTGGATGAAAAAAATGTGGATGGCTATATGGTCAGGTACTTGCCATGGGAGAAGTCCTGATGTTCGTTAGAGAAAACATAGCCCAACTGGTTGGACAAGCATTGGGTGTTGCCTATCCTGGCATCGATGTTGGTGTGCGAATGTCCGTATATCCAATAGTCTATGCCGCTATCGGTGATATAGTCCTCCAACTCTACGGTGAACGCCACGTTTGCCTTGCTGCCTTGAAACTTTGGGTGGAGCATACGGAACGATGGTACATGATGGGTGACAACAATCTTATGGGCTGCTTGCGAATATGCCACTGCATCCTTGATAAAGGTGAGGCAACGTTCATGCTCAGCATTGAATTGGGCATGGGTCATCAGCTCACCTTTATATAATATACGGCGGAAGTCGCTTATCACTTGCTCGGTGAAGTAAGCGTCCTCCAAAGGAATCCTCGACCAAAGGGTGGAGAGGATGATGTCGGTGTCGCCAATCCTCGCAATACCGTTGTAGTGGCTGAATACATTGGGACGTACCTCCAAGAGATAGCCGTCGGGCAGTGTCGCCACATCATAATATTTGTAGAACTCATGGTTGCCCATGCAGCAATGCACCTCCTTGTAGTTCTCCGATGCCCAGTCCCAAAAGGGATGCTTGGAGTAGTTGTCATCGCCGAGATAGCCGATGTCGCCGGCAAGCAGCAGTATGTCGCCCGTCACCTCCAAGGGGTGGGCTTTCAGATACCGCCAATTGTCGGCAAACTCCAGATGCAGGTCGGATGCGTATTGTATCTTCATATTGGTCATGCTTCTATAAACAATTCATCCAGTTGATCTAACAGTCCGGTCACAAATGCCTCGTCTTGACCGAGTGACTTTGACAATGGTTCTGCGAGAGTTGACCAGTCGGCTCTGATGGAGGCGACAAACTCCCTTATACATGCCACTATTGAAGCAGGAGCCTCAATGTTGTCCTCAGTCATTATGACCACATTTTTCAGGATGTCCGAACGGTGCTTCTTGATGTCTTTGGTGTTCACATGCTTGCCGTCCCGCTTGTCTGCCATGAGATTTAGGTAGGCTCTTGCCTTCAGTGCTATCAAGGCAGCGGAATTGGCATGGCGTATGCCATCAGTCAGTTGGCTGTGTGCGATAGTAAAGTGATAGTAATCATCGTCCATGATGATGGCACTAAGACTCGACACATCTTCATCGGTCGGGATAGGTTCTATGACAAATCCCTTTGGCTCTCCAAGCACGTCGGGGTGGCGTGACAGCAGTTCTATCATCTCGGGATAGCCGTCTTTACCATCAAGGAAACGATACATTTCATACCTTGGTGGCTCACCAGCCTCCTGTTTCCTCTTTTCAGGTCGATAGCCAGCCTCCCGCACAAACTGACAGAAGCGATTGGCGAAAGCCTCGGTCATGTTCTCTACGATGACTATCATGTCGATGTCGTGTGTGGCGCGTGGACGCACCACGGTATTGGTCATGGTGATGTCACAGGCTGCTCCGCCTATCACCACATAGTTTTCTGAGTATTCCGCAAATGCTTCACGGAACTTGACTAATCCTTCCATTTCTGTTCACTGATTATTCGTTCTACTTCTTTTTCTACTCTCGGATCATCATCATCTCTCAACGAAAGGACAAGGGAAAGGCGATCAACCCACTGGCTTTTGTCGCCCATTTTGCTGACAACAGGGTATTTCCATACCTCTATGATATAGTTGCCGTCATAGATGTTGGGATTCTCCATGACATCAGCCGACTTGACGGCACGATATTCCTTGCTTGTCATCATTATCATCTCTTCCCGGTCACGATTAAGCATGGAATAATGTGCCAGGGCATTGATGCCGCATACGGGGTATTCCGCATCCAAGCGTATGTCATCGCAAAAGATGCGGTTCTCCACAGGTGACAGCAAGACGTTCTGAGCCTTGTCCCACAGTTCCTTGCCCTTCAACTCGAAGTGTACCACCTTGCTGCGCTGTCCGTTCTGAATCTTTTGACACAGTCCTACATCTTCAAGACAGGTGACACCCAACGTGACGCTTTCGTAAGAATATGGAAGCAACGGTGCAATATCCCTTGGCGACATTCCTTCAATACTGCCCACCTGTAGGTGATAGAGTAGTATGTATTGCGCCACAGGGGTCAATACTTCGGCAATCTTCCTGTTGCTTGTCTTCTCCAATGCTATGATGCCTGGCAGATGGGCATATTCCTCGGACATGACAAAGAAGACTCCTTTGTCTGCCAGTCTGTGTCGCTCGTAGGTGGGTCCGGGCGCAAGGATAAACACCGCAGGCAGTCCCAGGGCTTCGGTCAACCGCTTGCCCGTGATGGCGCAAGTCCGTGGAGAGGGATTGCCCTTCTTGGGCTCAACGAACAGCAGGGGCGTGCCTTGGTATGTGCCATCATAGAAACGGTATGAGAGTTTCTCGCCAACCGTGATGCCTTTCAGGCTTTCCTTGGCACGAGGTTCCACCTCAAAGCGTCTGCCCAATATCCTTATTTCTTTTTTCAATTCCATTCTGCTACATTTTAATAATGTATTAAAACGATGCAAAAATAAGGATAATAATTGAGAATCAAGCATGTTTGGGCGAAAAAGTGCAGATTTGATATGTAATTTCAATGCATTTGAGCCATTTTTGCATCAAATGATGGTGTTTTCGTCTTTATAATGTCATTCAGATGCCGTTCGTTTCTTCCTCATCAGATAGTCGTTGACATCCTTGTAGTCGGCATATCTGAAGGACTCGTCCGTCACCCTGTACTCGAATACATTGCTGATGCTCTCAACCGTCTTGCGTCCTGCCTGGTCGTTGTCGAGGAAGCAATGGATGTGGGTGTAACGGTCAAGGTAATGCAATGCCTGTTTGAGGTTGGCGACTGAGTTCAGTATCATATAGTCGCAAGGGCTTTCAACGACAAACCATCGGTCTTGCTGTTTAACGAGGGTCATATAAGCAAGGAAGTCCATGAAGCCCTCAAAGACCAGACAACCGTTTTGCCACTCGTTGAACGTATGGGCAAGCAGGGTGATGTCCTTATGCCCGATGCAGCCCTTGAAATAGGGATTGCGCACCTCATGTCCTTCACTCAGATTGCCAAAGGCAATGCCATAGTAATGTTTTTGCTCAACCTTGTAGTGTATCTCCCTGCAATACATCCTGCCAATGGTGATGTCTATCCGTCGGCTACTGAAATAGGACAGCAGAGAATGGTTGCTCAGTGGGAGCAGCTTCACATCGTTCATCTTGGTTGTCGTGTATTCCTTGGCTGCGATAGCGGTCTCGATTGCCTTATCCACAGTGGCAATACTCTTGGACGCAAGGTAGGCAAGGGCATCGGAAACGGATTGTTTGTTATACATACGCTTTACCAGCTCCACAAGGTCACCGCCCTCCTTAATGGCGTAGTCGTACCACAGGTTCTCCTTCTTGCTGACCTTGAACGATGCGGTCTTCTCGTCCCTGAAGGGTGACAGATACCAGTAGGCATTGCCCTTCTTCTTTTTCAGCGTTACATTCTCCTTGTCTAAGAAGTCTATAATGCTCAGTTTCTTCGATTGTTCAATATTCATTGTACTTTCATTTGTTCGGTTTTACTTTGTCCATGGAAACAGTTTACTTTACCCTTTCTCCTATATAGGCACACCCGTAAACTAAACCATTTGCTAAACTACTTTTCCGCTTCCCAATTCAGCCTCCGATTTCGGTTTACTTTGGCCTTATTTCTTATATATAGGTACGGACGTAAACTAAACTGGTTTCTGAACTGTTTTTATTCCTCTTCATGGAACAGGTCAATCTCGGCAGGTGTATATCCGAAATAGTAATGATTATCCCGCTTCACTATGAGCTTTTGCTCGTTAATCAGGTATTTCAGCATTTTGATGATGACGCTTCTGCCACGCTTAAAGCCAATGTCTGCATAGGCTTGCGTTAATTCCTCCACCATGCGATCGAATCCTTTGATAGGTTTCTCCTTGAATGCAGCCGTCAGCGCCTCGTTATGCTGTTCGGATGTCAAGTCTTGGTAAGTAAACCTTGACGGTTGCTTGTCACCTTCTTCCTTCTCCGGCGTGTGCTCGACAATCTCTGGCAACCCTTCCTCATTGACTGTAAAGGCAAACGGCTTGAACTCCTTCTCACGGATGTGCATCGCCTTCACCTCGCTGATGTCGGGATTGGTGGTGCTCTTGGTGATGACAAGCACCGTCTCTGCCTTGTTGTTCATCTCCGTACCGATATGCCCGCGCACGTTATTGTCGCCCTTGTTCTGATGCAATACGCAATGGATGTGCAGGTCATACTTTGATGACCATTCCATCATCTTGTTGATGACCTCGACCGATTCTCCCGCATTGTTGATGTCGAGAAGCAGGTCTCTGATTCCGTCGATGATGACCAGTCCATAGCTTTGGTCTTGGGCAAGCGCATAGTCTATGACCTCTATCCTGACGGAGGGCGTGTACTCTCTCAGACAGATAAAGTCAAGGTTCTCGTTGTCGATGCTTGTAGGTAGACCAGCGAGCTTCAGGATGCGCTCCAGCACATTATGGCAGTGATAGCGGCTCTGCTCCGTATCTACATACAGTATCTTGCGTTTCCCCTCTGGCAGACTGGCGCGATAGTTCAGTACCTTGCCGTTGGCGAGGGAAGCGGCTACCAAGGCAGACACGTTGAAGGTCTTTTTCGCCTTTGCCTTACCAGTAGAAGCACTGAAGTTGCCCAATGTGGCTATGCTGGAATTATCAACCCATATAATCTGAGGAGGTGTTTTATAAGTATCTGTTGCCTTTATCAACGATTCGCTCAATATGCGATTGAGACGCTGTACTCCTTCCTCTTTTGAGTTAGGCTGTACATGTTTGTTATTTTCTTCCATTTTCATTCTTTCGGATTATCAATTTCTATTTTCGTTACCATTCCAATGACCTCTTGTTTGTTTTGGAGCAGCCACTTGTCGATTTCTTCTCTATTAAAATACAGCATTTTTCCCCTTGGCTTATAGTGTGGAACTTCTTTTGCGGCTGTAAGTTTGTATAGCAGGCTTTCAGAAACACCAATATACTTACATGCTTCGTCAAACCCCAAGACGGTTTTGGTCTGCTTGACCATCTTCTCCAATTCCTCGATTCGCTCTATTAGTTTGTCAATAGGTCCCAAAGCCTCCAAACTGTCTTCTATTGCGACAATTCGCTCATAGAGTCTAAAATGTCTTTCATTCATGTGTCACGTACCTTAATTAAATTGTTTACAGACAGTAGCACGGTTATATTAGCCGTCTATTCTTTCTTTGTGTAGATAGTACATATTCCTCTGCTTCTCTTTGAATCTCGTTCTTCGATTTGCCCTTGGTTCCTTGAAGCCATTCATCTATCTCAGATTTGAGGAACATGATGCGTTTGCCTCTCTTGTGAAACGGTATTTCCCGATTGCTTGTCCAGCAATATATGGTATGCTCTACCGGATGTGTTGGGAGATAAGCACATAATTCAGCAACCGTAAACCATGTTTCTTCTTTTTCTGATTGAACAAGTTCATATATACCATCAATCTTGTCTTCTAATGATGACAGCTTTTTCAGTACCCCCGTTATAGCGTTGGGAATATCTTCAAATCTTATACTATTTTCTTCCATGCTAATTATTTTTTATGATTTTTGATGCAAAGTTATGGGGAGACTGTCACTAAATAGAAAAAGTAACGTGATAGTAAGGCAGTATCAACCAAACTATCACGTTTTTACTTTCATTTAGCAGAATTATTGTGATTTATTCCTCTCTTAATATCTGTTCGATGGATTTGCAGATGGCATATTGACTTGCTGTCATGGAAACGTTTCTTCTTATCCTTGAAAGAGAAGAGGAAAGACAACTTGAAGTTATGAATTTCTCTGTTCCATCCTTTTTGATACTGGTTAAGAAGCGACCTTCTCCCATGACATATTGCCAATTATTGTTTATCAAATGGTATTGAGCCATAGCGTCAAACAGTACGGCTACATTACGTACATTCTTTACACGGATAGATGCGTCCAAGTCGCACTTGAATAGGCGACACAACTCGCTACGCACATCACTGTTGTCGGCAAAATCAAATATGTCGTGACTTTGGACAAGTTCTACCAACAAATCCATCTGTCTGTCTGACAATTGGCATCCCAAAGTGAGGATGGACGATTTCTTTCGGGTAAGGATTGGCAGACCAGTACCCACATGTTGAAGAAACAACTCAATAAGTTCCTGCTTGGAATAATCTTCTTTTTTCTTGATTATTGACACACACTTAGAGTCTCTAAACAAAGTACCAATAATGCCAATTGCCATCTGTCGCGAGTTCTTACAACGTGCACAATCACAGTCAATATATTGGTGACTGCGCTCAAATAGTTCTATGAAGTACTCTGTCTTCATATGATTCTTTTCAGCTTGAAGATACCAACTTCTTGCGATCTCAAACAACTCATACAGTTCTCTGTAGAAGTCTTCTGTACACTCCACATGTTTGTGGACACGCTTGCTCTCTTCAAAAAGAGAGAAGCCAAAAAAGGCTGTCTTTTTTCATTTTTATCTGTTTATTGTTATAAATGTTTGGTTTCCACGAAAGGTTAAAGTGCCAAAACAATAGCATCATTACATAGAATGTTGAAAATGAAAGGCACTAAAAACCACCTGTACAATAAAGGACTTATTGATACAAGTGGTCTTCTATACTAAGTGCTTACAAATGATAATCACTATTCATCTATGTCCAACTTAAAAGCTTCTGTAGCTTCATCTTTCTTCTTGTCAATTACTT
>NZ_JBBKBF010000089.1:0-10849 GCF_037892625.1 Phocaeicola sp. ICN-14070
CATTTATATTTATACTTTGTACATTAATTCTCCAATATCAAATAATGCACTAAATTACAAAGAATTCACTTAAGGTATTGACGAAATCGTCATTTATTTTGTTTAAGACGTGATATTTTAGCGCAAATAGAACACGTTTAGACGGAAAAACTATAATTTTGCCATATACAAAAAAATATAATTGTTAAAAGCATGGATAAACAACCGCTGAATCGAATAAAAGTGATGCTTGCAGAGCGCATGATAACTAATAAGGAATTAGCTAAAATGCTTGGTAAAGACCCTGCAACTATCTCTAAATGGGTAACGAATACCTCGCAGCCGACTTTAGAAAACCTGATTGAAATAGCACGGTGTCTCAAATGTGATATGAATGACCTTGTCCGTCTTGATGATGTCGTTCCTGTAAAACCTGATAAATAATATAGCAAAAGCCCAATAAAAACAATGCCAACAAACAAGAATGCTCAGCTTCGCTATCAGATACTTGACCGCTGTTTCAGCGATTATCATCATAAATACACAATTGATGACCTCATAGAAAAAGTAAATGAGGCCCTATATGATTTGTGTGGTACTCAAATCAGCATCCGACAGATACGCGAAGATATAAAGTACATGCGTGATAGAGTTACTTACAATGCTCCGATTGAGGCTTATCCATTCGATGGCAGGAAAAGTTATTATCGCTATTCGGACCCGACATTTTCTATTTTCAACAACGAACTATCTACAGAAGAAATAGCCTCTCTTCGTTCCGCAATCGACATACTAAGTCGATTCCGTGGTGTACCGAGCAATGCCTGGCTGGAAAATGTCATATCGAGTTTGGAATATCGCTTTGGCATCATGCCTAACACTGAAAATATCGTTTCTTTTGAACAAAATGAGCTATTGAAAGGTACTGAGTTTTTGGGAGAGCTTATCGATTCAGCCATGAATCATCAGCCTCTGCAGGTCCTCTATCGAACATTTTCCGGTAATGAAAGAACTTCTATCATTCATCCGTATCATATCAAGCAATTCAATAACCGATGGTTTTTAATCGGATTGCAAGAGGGAGATCATGGTAATTACATCACCAATAAAGCTCTCGACCGTATCGTGAAATTTTCGCGTGCCCATGTACCCTTTATACCGAACAAGAGTATTGACTTCAGTGAGTATTTTAAAGATGTGGTTGGTGTCACCCTTCCTGATAATCATCCAGAACCGGAAGAAGTTCTTTTGCGATTCGATGCTGCTCGTTTCCCTTATGTTGTAAACAAGCCAATTCATCCATCACAGATTGTAATCAATGAGGAAGAATATATTATAAGGCTCATGGTTCGTCCTAATAGAGAATTGGAAGCATATATTTTTTCATTTGGGCATCAGGTAGAAGTACTTCAACCGCTATGGCTAAGAATGCAAATTGCAGAGAAAATAGACGATTTACATAAAAAATATTCCAAAATGCAGGAAGACTGCACATTGTGACCATAATATTGCAAACAGCAGCATGAAAAAAAACAGTTCAACATATAGAATTTTCGAACATATTCGTGATGTGGACATCTCGGAACAAGACATATATGATTATGATATAGATATACTTAACCAACTACTCATAGATCATACAATGTCAGCCAAAGCACGTGCAGAAGCCAATGACCAAAACAAAGTTGTAAATATATTTTGGGCTACTTCTGATTACGAAGGCACAGTCATGGACGAAAAAGGGCACGTAATAGTAAAAGGATATCAGTACAAAGATGAAATTAAGCCTGAAAATATAACAGGACGAAATCAACGTATTGTTATGCCTCGCGTGCTCAAAGACAAACAAGCACAAATAGACCGAACAAAGGATAAAGCTGAGGTTTTCACTCCATCATGGGTATGCAATGCACAAAACAACCTTATTGATGAAGCATGGTTCGGACGTAAGGAGGTTTTTAATCAGGAAATAACAAATGAAGATGGCTCTCACACATGGATTCCTACATCTGGCAAAATAACTTTCCCTGAAGGCGACTCCAGAAAAACGTGGAAGAAATATATTGTTGACAATCGGATGGAAATTACATGTGGGGAAGCACCATATCTTGTAAGTCGTTATGACACCACAACTGGAGAAAGCATCCCTATTGATCGACGAATAGGTCTTCTTGACCGTAAGTTACGAGTCATTAATGAAAATGTGGACAATGAGAAAGATTGGTACACAATGGCAGAAAAGGCCTTCAAACATACTTACGGTTATGAATGGCAAGGTGACAATTTACTTTTAGCACGTGAAGCTTTGCTTTATACATACATTGAATATTTCATGGACAAATTCAATGACAAAGACGCTGAAGGCAATTATGTAAAAGATGCCAACGGCGAGTTTAAAGTACCTGACAAGAGAAAGATACTAAATGCAGCTCGTTGGATTTCTTGGAATATCTGGCAGATGGATGGATTAAAAATGGTTGTTCCTGATTCATGCGACAATCAGTATGAAACAGACTTATTTGGATTAAAGAAAAAAAAAGTCTGTGATGCATGTTCAAAAGGAAAAATGATCGGTCATATCGGGGTCAAATGTATTATCCGTGACTGGAACCTGAAAAAGCCAAAGAAGTGGAAACCTAAACCAGGGGAAGATCCTCACTCCCAACCTTGGCAGAAAATAGAATTCAGTTCTCTATTTTTTGGTCGTAACATGGAAACAGAAGAGGAAGAAATAAAATAAATAACATATAAAGGTAACTGATAGATATGATGTATACCATAACTCAATCGCGTCTCCTGTATGTACTAAGCATCAACGACAGGATTCATCGTGGACTTCTTAAAATCGGAGAAGTCTTTGTTGACAACAAAGTTGCCGACAATCCCAGCCAACATGCAAAAACTGTTCGTGAAATTCTTAACGAACGACCTTATATGTTAGGCATTACCTATAATTTAGAATATGTAGAATGTACTACATATGAGGACTCAGAATGTTATGATGCATACAAGGTCCATTGTAAGCTTCATGCTATGGGCTTTTTATCAAAAACTCTTGCCAAGTATAAAGATCCTATTTATGAGCAGACAGAGAATGCTGATATTTGGTTTGCATGCACAGTCAGTGAAATACAGCAAGCTATTCAACAGATAAAGCATGGTAATGGGACAAGTTATGGAACCATTCAGTTCCGTCCGGAGCAAAAAAAAGCCATTAACTCTACAGTAAAACATTTTCTGAAGAATTCTAAAAAGGGAAGGCATTATTTATGGAATGCTAAAATGCGTTTTGGTAAAACTCTTTGCGGACTGGAAGTAGCTAAACAGTGTGGATTTCGTTCCACCCTTATCATTACGCATCGTCCTGTGGTTGACAAGGGATGGCATGATGATTTTAAAAAGATATTCCTTACAGAAGAAGCTATAAATTCATATAAGCAACAAGGATTGGAACCTGCTTACGGTCGTCGTATGATGGATGACAAAGATTCCAAAGGTGATTTTTTCTCTTTGACTCAGGATGTTGATAGTGGAAAAAAGATTCTCGTGTTCTTTGTTTCTATGCAATACTTACGTCTGTCTAAATTTGTTGGTGGAAAGGAACGACGACGCGATCCACTAAAGCAAGCCATTATGGAATATAATTGGGACTTCGTGATGGTTGATGAAGCGCATGAAGGCATTGATGCTGCTGCCGGTTTGCGCGTAATGGATAAATTGAAAAAAGAAAATACCTGCATATTGTCACTCTCAGGCACCCCATTCAACTTGCTTGACAAGTATGACGAAAGTGAAATATTTACATGGGACTATGTCATGGAACAGAAGGCAAAACAGACATGGGAGGAACACCATTTTGGTGATCCTAACCCCTATGCAGACTTGCCACGTATGCAGATTCTTACCTTCACCTTGCCCAAAATGCTGCGCAATAAAGCTATCGAAAACAACGAAATGTTCAAATTCCATGAGTTTTTTCGTGTATGGACAGAGGAAGACAAAACTCAATATCAAAATATGATCGAAGCTGAAACTGACACCTTGAAAAAGGCCGAGTATCAGGCTAAGTTTGATGAGATAGAAGTTGGAAAATTTGTGTATGAAGCCGAAATTAATAAGTTCCTTGACAAATTAGTAGAGGAATCAGATACAAGTTGCTATCCTTTCTCTACCGATGAATTTCGTGAGCATTTCCGCCATACATTCTGGTTACTACCTGGTGTAAAGGAAGCTGCAGCATTAGAAAAACTATTACACGAACACGACGTTTTCGGTACGGAAAACGGAATGTTCCAAATAATAAATGTAGCAGGAGATGGTAACATTGAGGATAAGGATGGTAGTGCTCTGGCTGAGGTGTTGAATAATATCCGAGGGAATGCTCAGAAGAATATCACAAAGAAAGACTATACGATCACACTGTCCTGTGGAAAATTAACAACAGGCGTAAGTGTGCCCGAATGGACAGCAGTTCTTTGTATGAAAGGCTCGGAACATACCCCGGCAGCCAACTACATGCAGACAATTTTCCGTGTGCAGACACATGCTGTACTTGACGGACGTCAGAAATCAGACTGTTATGTTTTTGATTTTGCGCCTGACCGAGCTCTTACTGCTGTTGCAGAAACAGCTAAGATGGCAGTGTATGCACAGACTGAAAAAGGTAAGAAACAATTAAAGCAAACACAAAAGAAAGAAGAAGAACATCTTGCCGCCTTTATAAAGCTATGCCCCGTACTTTCTATGGACGAAGGTGAAATGGGTAAACATTTCACTGCAACTCAAATATTCGAGAAATTATCAAACGTGTATATTGAAAGGGCTGTTCGTAGCGGTTATGCGGATAACTCTATCTACGATCCAGAAAAACTGATGAATCTGACTCCAGAGCAAGAGAAAGCACTTGGTGATGTTCATGATTTACTTGGTTCCATGCCAGCTTCTTGGAAACCTGAAACGATCCAAATAAACAAAAATGGTTTGGGCAGTGCTGATGCAGAACAAGTGAAATATATCTACTATCTTTCTGTAAATAATTCCTTACCTTCTCAGCCTACTACATCAGCAAACACAGATGATAACGGAAGACCAATGACCGAAGATGAAGGATGGGATGAAGTGATGTGTTCACCATCACAGATGTTCCCATATCTGTTTGTCTCACATAGTCAGCTTGTAGATGGAAAATGGAGTAGCTTTTCAAAGCCTGTACTATGGAAAGAATGGGTGAACGATGATAATGATGACAAGACCAGCGAAATCAAGAAAAAGAAAGAACAAGAAAATAAAGAAAAACGCGCCCGCATGTCGGTGCTACGTGGCGTAGCTATCCGTATTCCATTACTTGTATATGGAGCAGAAATTAACGATGACGCCGGAGAAGAAATCACTATTGATAACTTTGCAAGCGAAGAAATCGTTGACCAAGCTTCATGGGATGAGTTCATGCCAAAAGGTTTCACAAAGGAGACCTTCAATATATTAAAGGATTGTTTCGATCGTAGTATATTTACTGGGGCAGCTAAGCGCATCCGTGCCATGGTGAAGGAAGCCGATAATCTTTCTACAGAGGATCGCATCAATAAAATTGCTACTATATTTTCATACTTCCACAATCCCGATAAGGAAACAGTGCTTACCCCATGGCGTGTAGTAAATATGCAACTATGTAATTCACTTGGAGGCTGGTGCTTCTGGAATGAAGAATTCGATGCAGCATTCGAAGAAGAGGATAAATACGGTGAAGTCGTGCCGTCGACTCGCTTTGTAGATAAAGGGAAAGTAACAAGGGATCTGTTCCGCCAATGCCTTCTAACTATAAACAAAGAGCAGGACGAAGTGGACGACGAGGTCAGGTACGTAGTGCATGTGTAACATTATGTGGCTCAGATGCTGTAGGTATAAGGACTCTTCTTAATCCTATGGAGAATGTTATTATGCGTAATGTCAATAGTCCGACTGTTGACCTAAACAGCGCACAAGTTATTCAACGACACATCAACTCCTTCCTCATACGTGAGTTTGGTGTATTTGGTATGGCCGGAGGAAGCATCACGGAGCAGGTTATAAACTACTACACTAACTATCAGATTGTTTCGGACGGTGATAGCAATCACTTTAAAATAAAGAAAAAAACGGACAATGCTCCTGTCAGTCCTCTTGACGGGCTTGGAGATGAAACAGGCACACCTTATGAAGCATTCAACAACAAATGTAGCGAGGCTTTAAGTGATGACCTTAGAAGAAAAATTCGTATTTTACTTGATGGAACCATATTCAGCAGTCGTCCACCTCAGTATGTGATTGAACAAGCTCGTAAAATGAACGAGAACTGTTATGCAGAGTTGGAACTTCGCATTCAGGATTATGCAGAACCATATAGAAAAGCAAAAAGTAGCAAGCAACAGGCCTTCTTTGAGATGAAATTCATAGAACCACTGGCTTCCCGACTCCTTTCCTATTGGGCGACTCATCGTTTTACTCCAAATGCAAATATGCCAGTGAACGTGATCGAATTTGACATCAATTCGTCATCCAGAGATACATATACATTAGTTACAACCTCTAACCCATCATATCCTTTAAGAACTGCTCTATCGCAATATGCACCTGGTAATCCGATAGCACGAGATGGTATGGTACGTATTGTACGAGGCATTAGATATACGAACTTTTTCAAGCCGGAAGTAACTTTCAAGAAACTATATTTCAATCGTGAACAAGTTGTTATTGATACTAAAGACGAACTTGATTCATTTGAAAAATGGAAAGTAAGCGCAAGTACAGAGCTTGACCTACTTCAACCTGCGGAATTTATTCCAGATATGAATGAGTCTGCAAATCGTATTCTTGATAAAAATTTATATACCCGTGTAAGTGCACAGTTAATTGGAGCAGAAGAATGGAAACAAGACCGTATTGAACCCCATTTGTTCGATACTCGCAGTAGTAGAGAAAGTGGTAACGGACAGATTCTCTATTACAATGAAGGCATCGGTTATGGATATTGTCACTGTACCAAGTGCGGTAAAACCGTGCTTGAAAACTGGCCTGCAGCATCATCAAGTGATCCTGATAAGCTTCCCAATGAAATGAATAATATTTCATCTAAAGATTCTGATAAACCAGATTATCATTTTTCACTTATCAAAAAAGGACATAAACCCAATAAATGCCTTGGTTGTAGTAATCCCGATTATATCAAGAGAAATGTTGTTTTAGGAGATATGATTCAAACAGACTATACAGAAATAAGAATACGTCATTTCCAAAAGAACTGGATTAATAACCGTAGTGAAGAGGAAAACTTGCTAATTACATTAGGCTTACTATTTACCAGAGGTTTATCGGAAGAACTCAATGTGGAACGTACAGATATAGACTTTACTATTACACCAAATAGCCATATATGTATTTTTGATGCAAATCCAGGAGGTTCTGGTTATTCTAACCAATTGGCAGCAATGGATTTAATGAAGTCTGTAATAGAACGTGCCCGGACTATTTTGGAAGCTGCTGAGAAATCAGGAAACAAAGATGCATTAATTGATAAATTTACCTTACATTATATCAATCATATAGACATTAAGGCAGCTAAAGACTGGATTGATGAAGAACGTACCGCAAGAAAAGTTTTACCAGATACTGTTAAGGAGGTTTTTGGAGACAACGTGACTGAAGCCTCTCTTGCAAAATTGGAACGTTGTTTCGCCTTATCACAAAATGAGAAGTTCATCTTTGTGGATGATGACTATACCAATTGGGAATATGAAGCTACGGATAGCTGTTGGAAAGGACAGTTCTTCAACTATTTTGCCCCTCATGGCCAGCAAACTACATTCTGTGTAGTAGAAAACACCAATAATATCATGCCAACTCCGGCTTTGTCTATGATGCGATCAATTAAAGGATGGACAAATGAAGTAACACATATTAAAAATCCTTTTATTGACAAAAAACTGTATCCTTTGGCATACATTGATGGAAGATTGTTCTTTACTAACAATCCCAACCATATTACGTTAAATGATAAATGGGGTAATGGTACCATTTACTATATACGTACTAATAATTTTGCTATAAAGGCAAAGTTCATTAAAACTGAAGTGGAAGATACAACTGCAAAAATATTCAAGTTGGATGGAACTGCCCCAAGTATTATAAAATCTTCTGAACTTGCCAGTCTTATAGAATCGAGAGCAGACGAGATTATTAACTCATTTGTCGACTTCTGCAAGACTAATAGTAATGAAACTCTTAAAGTTTCATATCAAGATGAACATCTGAAAAGCGTGCTTTCTATGGTGTTAAGTCTTCAGACTATAGGTTATTTCATAAAAAAAATAGGACTACCTTATTCTTTGGAGTTTGTAGTTGAGAAATATTATGAAGTCAACAATAAACAAAATAATATCGGAGCAAATCAACCGACTTCAGAAGAAAGAGATAATTGGTTAAACATGATGGGGAATGAACTTGTTGAAGACTTGGAACATGATAAAAACATAAAAGGTACACTTATCCCTGTCGTTTCATCTCCCAAAAAAGCACTTCCGCATTGGCGTGTGCTTACGTTCGAATATGCCGGTAAGAAACTTTGTATATATCCTGATGGTGGTTTTATGAATGGATGGTTTATATATAATGACCCAAAAAAGTCACGTCATATATATGAACTTTCAACGATAACTTATGATACAGAGATTTATCTCTCAAGAAATCAGGACATAAAATTTGATATAACAATAGAAGAGTAAGAATGAAGCAATATAAAGTTATTGACCAACTCTGTCTCATAGGAGGTCAACTCAAGTGTAAAAAACCATCCAATCGTTCCTTTCAGAAAGCCCACTTCAAACAAGGCGATCTGGATGGAGCGTGTGGTGCATATTCAGTCTCTATGACACTTAATATCCTCGGAGTATTTGAAGCGGAAGAATTATACTCTGATACATATTTTGATCGCCGTACAGCAGAATGGAAGCTCATAAAAGCATTGAATGAAAACGGACTATATCGAAATGGATTAAAATTAGAGAATATTCAAGAGATCCTGACAAAAAATTACTCAAAGTATGTAAATGTTCAATGTGTCGACAAGAAAAACGATATTTTCAATATCACAAAACAGTGGATAGATAAAAATGCCCCTGTAATATTAGGCATAGATTACGATTCACATCATGGTCATTGGATTGTTGCCGTTGGATATGCACTCAACGAAAACGACGAGCTTACGGATATTCTGACTCTTGATCCAGGAGTAGACTCACCTATGTGTTGTTTATGGAACGGTATTATCAATATCAATAAGGAGCCAAAGAAAAAATATGGGTACGAATACAATACAAACAGATTTGATTTAGTCGATGTCGCAGAAGCAATCATCATTACAAGAAAAAAATAGTTTCGATTGATTTTTATAGGCTTATCTATTAATTTATACGGCCAAGAGTATGAGTAACAATAATAAATATCTTAAATATGCACTTAATGCAAAGGGTGAACTTGTACACATAGATAGTGTGTCTAATGGTTATGACTGTGGATGTGTTTGTCCTGCTTGTAAGAAACCACTACAAGCAAAAAATAACGGCACCCACAGAACGCATCATTTTGCCCATCAGTCAGGAGTCGACTGTCCAACAGCATACGAAAGTTCCCTTCACCTTTTGGCCAAAAAGAAAATTCAAGAAGCATTTTATGAATCCCAGGTAATTAATATTTCATTTGAATACAAATCCTATTGTAGCATGAATGATACTTGCATGTACATGAAATACGGTGACTGTGCGGAAAAAACTATAAAATCATTTAACTTGAAAGATTATTATGATAAATGTGAACAAGAAATATCCTATAATAATATAAACAGAAGATCCGACCTAAAATTCTCATCATCAACACATCCTGATAAAGAGCCTTTATATTTAGAAATTTATGTTACACACGCAAGTGATGCAACAAAGCTACACAGCGGGAATAAAATTATTGAAGTTAAAATTGAAAATGAAGAAGATATTGATGAAGTAATTAAAAACGGATTCATTGAGAGCCCGAAGCGAGACGTATTTGAAGAAGCTGAAGTTCCATCCCTGAATATATCATTCTATGGGTTTAAGAATAGTGACTATAATCTCATTAAACATAGCTCTTATATTTGCATTTCCAGATATATATTATATTCTTCAGGAAAATTTATCTGCAAACAGGAACATTGTAAGTGTAATGAACTACGCAAAAGCAGACCTGACACACTTTATGAATTTTGTTTTCACAGCAATCTGGCTTTTGAGCTTCGCGATATAGCCAAATGGCTGGGATATAAGAGGTTTAACATAAAAAACTGTCAAATGTGCATGTATTGCGTAGATAGCTATAATGACACAGGTAAAATATGTCGTTTGTATAGGCAGTTAAATATACCAAGAACAGAACGTCCTCTTAATACATCTCGTGCGAAAACATGTACTTCATTCGTTTTGAATCAAAAAGAAATGAATGAATGCCTTCAAAAAGTTGACAATAAAGAAATACCACCTATAACTGAGCTCAATTAATCCTTACTAATTAAACTATTTTGTAAATTCCTTCAAATATTTTTCTATTGTGCAGATAGACTTCACAATAGAAAAATACATTTGCAGTGTAATCAAAAATAATTCAAATTTTTACGTTATGTCAAAGTTCAAGTTCTTATGTGCTTTATTTATGGTGGTTGCCGTGAATGTAAGCGTCAATGCACAAAGTAATCTAACCAATAGTTATAAAGGATATGTTGATGCCGGTTATTCCATTGGTATAGGAGATTATGAGTTCGGAAGAGTGGAAATCAATACCTCACATGGCTACCAGTTCAATCCATATTTCT
>NZ_JBBKBF010000090.1:0-10723 GCF_037892625.1 Phocaeicola sp. ICN-14070
ATCGTACACAACCATGGCAAAGCCCTTTGCGCTGTGCTGACGTATAAATGGTTCGATAATGGAGAAAGTCTTACCTGAACCCGGTGTACCGACAACCCACGTACCACGGAAGGGATTGACAATGTTCACCCATCCTTTGCGGAATTTTCCCTTGTAATAATAGCGCATGGGTATATTGACACTGTATTTGTTTTCCTGCAATTCCTGGCATTGCTCGAATGACTCGTTCTCAAAGTTGAAACGGTCTTTCAGAAGTCCTTCCTTTAAGAACTTGGATATATTGTCAAGGGCTACATGTATACATATGGTGCCAATGATTGACGCAACCATATACAACCAGTAGTTCAAACTGATTGTATAGAATTTCATGCTCATACTTTGACCGTAAAGCCAAATAGACAATATCAATACAACAAGTCCACAAAACAACGGGTAGAATACCTGATGACGAGCGTCAAATTCCAGATGCTTCTTGTTACGGGTACCTATACATGTAATGCAGATAAGTATAAAGGTAGCTATTTTACTCCATATAAGGTTGCCGTCCTGATAAATATACCACCGTTTTATACGGTCATGAATATCGCACAGAATGCCACCCCAATAATCCAGTAGTTCAGGATTAATGGCATATTCGAAAAATTCCACTATCAGTGACAGATAAATCAAGTAGCGGAATATTTTATACGTGGTCTGTAGTTCTTTAGTTTCTTCCATTCAAGCGGTTCTTTAATCAATTGTATAATGTGATGATTGGTCTGATTTTATGTGCTTGTGTTTTCGGCGTTTCCTGAATGGCTCCAGAGGCAAGTGAGAACAACCATGCTTTATCGGTTTCCTGCTCCTTTACTTCTGTTGATGTCCAGTACCAGCATTCATCAGGATTGTCCTGTATCTCATCTCCACCACATTTACGGATATATTCATTAATCTTATTTCTTACTTCATACAACAGGTGTAACTGAGCAACGGAAGGGATGTAGGCGCTCTGTCCATATTGCCACATGTCAAAAACAGCTTCGGCTGCAGGCGAAGTATAGGTAGAATACATGGCATGGGTATTGCTGTTCCCATCGAAGGCTGCCAGGTCTGCGGAAGTATCATGCTTTATTCCAATACTATCAGAGTAGGCGCAAGGCTCTATATCTTTCAGATAGACTGCATATCCAGTACCTTCAATATCCTCTTTTTGATTGACATAGAAAACCACGGCTATGGGTGTCTTTTCCTGTGCTTTCATTTCTTCATATCTGACGACCTTTCCATCGGTACACAGGATGTCTCCAATCTTCATTGAGGTATCCGGGAAGTCCTGATGTGCATCACATGATGCTATGGTTGCCGCCATGAGAGCGGCACAAATGGTGTGAAATATCTTCATCTTCTTTATCTTTTTGATGTGGGTATTTTAAATCCTATTACTATACCAGTTCGGAACAAATCCTTACGGTCAGGGACGATAAGGTCGCATTTGGCCTGAATATACAGTCCCCAGCCATGACGGAGTGATAAATTATGCTCGTAACCGGCATGAATACCAGCAATGAATTTATCTGTGTCACTGCCTCCAGAAGCTCCTATGCGCAGATTCCCGTAATGGTTACGTCCTCTGATTAAACAAGGTTTGTATGCGACTCCAATTCCCCATGTCCGATAGTTGTTCCAAAATGAATCAGGACAGATATGACCACATGAAGCACATTCGTCCCATTTAATGTAGCCGTTGATGAAATACTCCCAAGCGTTATGGTGACGTGTTTCATGTTCCCATGCGATGGTAGCATCCAGCCCACGTTCATAAAGTGCACCAACTCCCAAGGATAAACGGTCACTGTGACTTTGTGCAAATGAAGAAATGGTACAACTGAGTACCATTATCAATGATAAGATGATTTTCTTCATGGCTTATTCCTCCATCATTAGACATGAGTTGAAAGAGTCCGCATACAGCACATCTTCATAATCGATGTCAAGGCTGATGGTTCGGCCACTGATTTGTTTCTCAGAAAGTTCAATAGTCAGGACTTTGTCATTGGGGAAGGTCATCTTCTTCAGAACTATGACATTTCTGTATCCATGCTTGAAACTTTGGGCCGTTTCGAGTGCCAAGACCGGAGTCAACTCTATCATCTGTGCGTTGGTTGCCTTGGATATTTTCTTGTCGTTTAGCTTGATGCGCAACTCATCGACGTCAAACCGTATGTTGGTGCGGTTCTCTATGCTGAAATCCAAAAAGAAATATTCACCAACTGAGTAGATGTTATTCAACCGCATAGTCATACGATGCTGTCTGGTACTCACATTACGTATTCTCGCAGGGGAGTTCCATATCGTTCTGGCATATCTGGTCATCTCTTCTGTACTCATTGAGACTGCCGGGTTGTGGTATGGAATTTTCTCTTCCGGCTGGATTTGTTTGTCAGACACTGCCTCCTGCATACGTGTGGTATAGATGAGCGCATATTGTGTACGATAGCGTTCTGTTACAATCGTCACAATGGCAAGAATATCTCCATCGGCATGTATGTCAGCTCCTTCTTTAGGTTTAAGACGGATGGTATTGTTGATGGGCTGGTCTCCAACAACGGCATCAGTGGAGATGTCGACAAAGCGTACTGGTTCTGTGGCTGTGATAACAGTTGTCACATTCTCATTAACGGTGAGCTGTTCGATTTCCTGATACGTCTGCTGAGCCATAGAGGGGAGGGGTGCCAAAACACATACCGCCAATGCGCCGATTCTTTTAAAAGTCTTCAGTTTCATAATATCTACGTGCTTAAATTATTTTTCTTTGTTGTTTGAATGAGAATTAATTAGGTAAACAAAAGTGCCATATTTGAGCTTGGCTTTATTTTTTTTGATTGCCTTGCTGACGGCATTACTGCTTTTCTGGACTGCATTGGAAATAGCTTGCGCTCCCCATGATGCCAGACTGTTTCCAGATGTGGTTGTATTGGTGAGTGTAGATGTATTGCTTAGCGCACCGCTACCCACGTCTTTTGTCGTTTCACGGAACTGGCTGCTTGGAACATACAGTCCTTCTAATCCGTCTGTATCATAGAGGGCAAGGTTTACTTTGATAATCTCACCATCTACCATGATGCTTGTAACATTGCCTTTAACACGCTGTGAGCCAAAACCGCTCATAGTTGCATAAAGGTATGATCCTTTGGGAACAACAACTTCATTGATTTCCACATCATCTATTAATCGGAGACGGACTCTTGAGCCGTCAACTGCCTTGATGTTTTCATCTATGATGGCTTTAATTAACTTCTGCTCTTTTTCATTCTCACAGATAGTATTGAAATAGTCGGACGTTACTCTGACTTTTTTGACCACTTCCAGGGGTTCATCGTTATTTTCTTTTTCATCAGACACTTCCAGATTCTTTTCATTCCTCTTTGTAAGTGTATCCGTATCAGTCGGCAAATTTGTAGCTTGCAGACCTTGTAATCTGGCTTGGGCAATAGCCCGGTTCAGCTCCTCCATGGCTTCTTGCTCACGTTGTTTACTGAGGGCTAAGCGGTCTTCTTCAGAAGTACCGTCGCCTTGTGCGACTTCCTGACCTTTCTGTGCGCTCTCCTGTAGTTGTCTTTGCATCTCAGCGAGTTTCTCGGCTTCCTGTTTCTGAGATTCCAATTGTTTAAGCTCTTCTTCTGAATATTTTGAATCATACTCTTCTTTGTTGTCTTCTTCATTACGGTCAATGTTTCCTAAAGCAGTATAGTCATCTATTTTCCCATATGATTTAAGCATATTGTCATACTTATTGCCAATTCCATCGCCTTTCATGTTGGCATCAGGCAATTCCGGATTCAGATAATCAGTCGTAGTGAGTCCGTTAGGAGTCTCTGCCTTCTCCGTATGAAACAGATCTATGACAAAGTAACCGACAAACAACAGGGGAAAGTAGATGATTATTGGAATCATGTACTTTGGCTGCTTCCAGTTAATGTTCTTCAGTGCGTCCATCATTCTTTATGTTTACGTTGTTATTATTAGATTCGTCATTGACGGTAGAAAGTACTTCGTGAAAACGTTTGGATGTTTCATTGCCCTTGTTGTAATGTTTACGCAATATCAGCTCCTGCCTTTCTGTGGCACTTTGGACGGATTGCTGCCTGTTAAACACAAATGCCATTCTGTAGATATTCAGACATAGACAGAGTATGATAAGTCCGAACACAATGACTAGAAACAGTTTTCTGTGATTGTTGGCAAAGTTCTGAACCGTTCCGGCAAGCACATCAAGTTTCATCATACGTGCGAACTTGCGACCGGCATTGACTTCACTTTCGTATCTTTGCTTATATTTCGGATCATCCTTATCTGGCATCTTCTCTCCGACAAATAATTTTTTCCATCCCATATTAGTAGTTCATTTTGTTCTTTTGTTCAATATCCTTATTCATAAGTGTCCTCCAGTTTGTGATGAGCAATCCGTGAGGGTTATTGTCAGTCCTCGGTACACGTTTCAGTTGACCTGCAGTGACCAGTTCTCTGGTAAGAATGCTTGTCCGTCGTTCTATACGCTGTTTGCCATAATACATGAACTCCATCTTTTCCTTATCGAATTTTATACTGTCGCAGAATATGCTGAACACAGCACTCGTACCCATAATATTCGAGTAGAATCCTTTTTCTTTCAATGTATTATACTGGGCAAGACCCGTTTCGTCCACTAAATACATGGCTTTGTCCATTGTGTACTTGATATATTTGTCGTCTGGGGCCAGGGTGAAAAACAGATGGTGGAACATCTCGATGTGAGACTTAGCTTCTACGTCAAGCGTTTCGTCCATTGTGCTCCGATGAACAAGAATAGGCACATTGCCGTCCAAAACATAGACTTTCTTATGGGCATCCGAGACCATTGTCCTGGCTGTCCAAATGCTGGAGATGCAGATGATGATGCAGCCTGCAAGGAAAAGGGAACATATAATCAGCACCAGCTTGATTTTGTTTTCAAGATTCTTAATTACCATAATATTCCATATTGATTTATTGCTTACAATACTTTGCTAATCATGCCTTGGGTTGATACTTTGGCTTGCTGTGCGACTCCTTCACCGAAGTTTCGAGTTGAGAATGCTGTATCGCCTTCCGGTATCATCCATGCGGCCAAATCAGGTACAAGGTTGAGACATTTCAGTGCCACAATACTTGCGGCCATGAGATAGCCGGCTGAGAAGAACGAGTTCTGCAGATAGGCCGCCATGGTCTGTTCGCTTTCGGTAATGGCAGTCAGATTCTCTACCTGTATGCACAGGACAATGTCAAATAGGAGCAGTACATAGAATCCAACGAAGTACAGCATAGCTCCGTAGAAGTGTACGGTCAGATAACGTATGAGCCACTTTGCCCAGGCACCTTCCCATTTGGGCAGAAGACTGAATGCCCACTGTATCGGCCCGAAGATGGTCAGCATCCCCAACAGGATTTGCTGGCAGTAGATGGTTGCCCACCAACCGATGCGATAAACTATCAGAGCGATGAGCATAATGATTTTATCCAGTCCGACCACTGCACCGGCAGTTAGTGAAGTAAACCATAGTTTGGATGCGTCCTTTTCCATGTTGGTCACTTCTTCAACACCGGTCTGTTCCATCGTGGACTCAATAAGATTCGGATCGGACGTTCCTGAATGTGCTACGTCAGCCTGAGCTTGCAAGGATGTATAGAGAGTGTCCCTGACATAAATGAGTTCCTGAACTTCCTCAAACTTATCTTCTATCTGTAAGGATTCTGCCTGATAAAGGTCATGAGTATATGAACCGATACAGTTAGGAATGTAAGAAAGAAAGTCAAGGAAGCACCAGCTGCTTCCGCTGTTAGTTATTCCCGTATCTGCAGGTGGATACCACCAGCACAGAATAACGGATATTGCCAATGGCCGGAACAGTTTCATCACGTCCAGAGGCTCGTGCTTCACCATCATCTTATAAGCTATATTTCCAGCCACTACAATAGAGAACAGAGCAGCGAGAGCCATGCACATTTGGAGAATCCACCAGAACGGTCCTTGTGAGCCTGTGAATGTGGCATCTGTAAGGAACTCGTTTGTCTGGAAAATCACGTCATCAATCTCTTCTTCAAGAATATTGATACCGAAATCTGAGAGTATATTTGAATCTGCCATGATTTTAGTTTCCTTTTTATGTTATAATTCTCTGTTAATTGTGCCCTCCTGAATTTAGTTGCCCGGCGTCTCGCCAACGGCTAAATGCTTCGGTTGCATGAGAAGCAACATCAGTTCGTCTGTTCAAGCGGGCAGCCAACAAGGAAGCTGTCTTGTTCCTGTTGCTTAACTGAATCAGATACGCTATGAGAATTTCATTCTGATGCTCTATGTCAGCATATATCGCAAGGTATTGTCTTTTCCTTTGGGCGTTTGGCATATAAGCGTCCTGGGTTTCTTTAATAGCTGTCTGAAACATCTTGTAGTATTCGTTCCATCGCGTTTTATCATTTGCAGTACCTCCAGAACTGATGATGCGGTTGATATTCTTTTCAAAGTCTGATAGTTTTTTATTCACTTTGCTGCCTTCAGCAAGCCAGGCAATATCAATCTGTCTATCTGCAATATTGAGAGCCTCAATTTCAGCCCGCTGAGTCAGTGACGCTTGAATGCTGTCAGCTAAATCAATCTGTTGGTATGATTCTATACCAGCCAGTGTTCTAAAGCTCAGTTTGTTTTTACTCGCTGCCGATTTCTGGTAGCTGTTATGAAAGAGGGTGTAGTAGAAAGCAGGAGTTAGTCCGCCAACACCTATTTCCTGAACTGTAATCTGATTCATTTTTGTTGCATCGTGATTGTATGTCACATAAGACTGGGCAACTGCTTTGAAACAAAGCAGCATTGCACATAAACACAATGTTGTTCGATAACTGATAGAATGTACCATATCTGTTGAGTTTTAAATTGTTATTTAATAGCCTAAATAGCCCGCAACTTTCCACCGGCCAAAAGCATCGTTAATAATCTCTTCCTTGGTCTTTGCACGATAAACCTGTCTTTTCCAATATCCAATGCGTACCTGAATGTATCTCCAGGTTTCAAAGTATGCCTTGTTCAGATGCGTCCTGATATTGTCGAGTGAGTTGTTTATGTTTATTAGAATGAGATAGAGATCCGCTGTAGAACAGGCTGCCGCACCGGTAGCATACAGGATTAAATCACTGACCGAACGATATAAATTGTCTCCTTCTTCGGCAATCTTTGCCAAGGCCCCGACATTGACTGTGATTATCAAGGTATCCGTGCTTACAATGTTTCCTCTGTCCAGACACTTCCTCCTGAAGTCTTCAAGCATGTCTTTATAATCACCCACACGATCACTGATGTTCTCATAGGTGTTATAGATATTGAGACTGGTCCTTAGAGACTGATACAGAATATCAATAACGTCAAACGCACGCGTGTATCTGTCAAGTTCCTGATTGATGTCCCTAAAGCCGATATTGGCATCACTGCTGTACTCATGCAGAAGTTTGTTGCTCGCCTCCAGTGTGGATCGAACAAGCAGCAGACTTCGTTGTTGTTTGTGGTCGTTGATATAGGCTTCTATGGAAGCTACATCAAAACCATATTGAGCCTTGGCAGTGAACGGGAACAATACCAAAAGGCAAACAACAATCGGCAATATGTTATTCCTTGTCGCTTTCATCTTCATCGTATTTACCATTATATGTATCTGAGTGGGCACTGGAGGCTGCCTGACGCAACCAGCGTTTTCTACATTGTTCAATGAGGGTCAATCTTCTGCCACTGTCATCGTTGATATATGGGACCACGCTTTTCAGCATATCTATGATGGAATGTTTGTAGTGCATCATCTTTTCCAATGATACAAGGTCGGCATAGATATTGGTGAGTCTCGTGTCAATCTGACGGGCTATTTCAAGTCTGTCGCTTGACCAGAGCAGATGATAGGTATCACCAGTATCATCTGTTTCAATAGGACTGCTTTTGGCATATTCCACAGAAGGAGTGCAATCCGGAAATTCTCTGGCCACTTCTGATAATTTTGAATTGACCTCGTTGGCTTTTTCTGCATCCGATTTGGACGGATCGAGATTGACTACTTCAACAACCTGCGTGTCACTATATTCTGTAGTAAGTGTCCATGAAATTTGCACAATAGCACGGTGTATCTTAATCCAAAGGAAATACTTTGGTTTCCTGGCTATGGATATGGTTGCCTTAAAGGTTATGGTACCGTTGATGTTGGGCATGGAGGCTGTACGAACGAATGTATTGCCTTCCCATGCACCCGAACCGTTCCACGACAGGTTATAGGCTGTTTTGCAATCCTGCATGATGGCCGGGATACGGTAGTAATCATCCGTGGCAGCATTCTCTCCGTCGATAGCTTCCTGTTTTGCCTGTTCATACTGATCCAGCTCTGTCTCAAATGAACTCATTTCAGTTTTTAGGCTTGATATTTTATCTTTGTTTGCATTGTAGGTCTGCCTGTATATTGCAGCATCCTCGACGCTTGCTGACTGGATTTTTTTCAGGAGCTCAGCGTTCTCTGTCTCCAGTGCTGTTATTTCTGATTGTACAGAGACAATATTTCCTTTCAATTCCGTTATCTTGGAGTCTATTTCAGATGTATTGATACTTCCTTCGGAAACACTTGTTGCCATAGAACATTGCTTGGTATGGTTGTTTACACTGCTTCCACAATCGGAACATTTGTATTGTGTTGAGCCTTCTCCTAATTTGGCACCGTCATGACAAGTGACGCTGATGGTTGCTGTCTCACATCCTGAAATCTTCTGGGCATTGGTGGTCTGGTAATATTTCTTTGAGTCACTTCCCAGGTAATAGGTATAGCCCTCTTCATTATCGTTTAGTTCAGACAGACGTGCGTTCATACCAGCCTTAAAGGTATTCAGGTCCATAGTGTATGAATCAAATATGTCTTCATAGGCTACTTCCTTACGATTCCAACTTTTGGTAGCATGAATCTCGTAAGCGTATGCTTTTGCATACAATCCATTCTTTGAAGAATTAATCTTGTATGCGAGCATATAATATGAGATGCTATAGGTATAGCCATCATTGGCTTTATTCAGATTGGCTATCTGTGAACGACTGTATCCTGCATGATTCTCGGAGTTCTGGAGTGCAGTCTCACGCTGTGCGGAGGATGGATAAAAGTTTTCATCTGTAGTGCTGATTCTGTACCAATGATTACCGTTGATAACGGAATTGTTATCTTCAGGAGGATAATAGTCGCAAAGTATATTGGTACCAGCATCTACACGGTAGATATACCACCTTTGTGTGTAGTACTGGCCGAATGCCTCATTGGCATAGTCTGTAATCCATGCCGTTGTGTTGTAATTCGACAAAGAGAAGAGATTGGCGATGCCTTCCTCTCCACCAATAAACTGCAACAGGGTGTTACCGGCATTTTGGGAAAGATTGCCGTATAAGTCGTACACATTCTCGGCTATCTCAATGACACTGCTTGTCTTGTCCATGATGGTTCCGTTAAAGAAACTGTGCCCAAGAATGGAACTTACAGCATTGTCGGCTCCAGCCGAAGCAAGGCTAACGCCCATCGCATAGAGGTTATCTATGTCTTGCTTTAGGTTTTCCTTTGTGAAGTTTGTACCAATATTTGAGAAGCTTTCAAGCAGAACATCCCAATCCACATTGCCCAGTTCTGACAATTTCAGAATTGCTGCAAGTTCCTGGTTGATTTCAAGAAATACGATGTCCTTGAATGACAAAGTACTATTGGTAACAATAGACTCAAACTGATAACACAAAGTCTTTACCTCATCACAGATCTTATAGAGATAGCTACCCCAATAGAGGGCGTTATGAGGGCTTTTAAGCATCATGCCAGCAACAGTCCATATTTTGGGCATAATTTTGGCAGACACCATGTTGTATATACGGCGGTAATAGTAGTTCTCTGTTGCACTGGTCCAAAGTCCCAGATTTGTGAGAGCTCTGCGATCGAGGAACTTGGAACTGAAGATTCCTGCAGCAGCCACTTCCGCTGCCTGATAATGTTCCCTGATCTTGGCTATCTGTTGAGCATAATACGCCTCTGTAGCAGCTTCTGTACCGAAAGCTGCCGACATTTCCGCTACAGTGCGAGTATCATAATTTACACTGTAATACTGTGCCATAGCAGGCACTATAGCACAGAGAAATAGAAGTTGTATTATCAGATAGCGTTTCATTTTCAAATCTTACATTTCTGTTTTTGTTTTGAGATTAAGAACATGTTGAGTCTGGTTCACCTTTTGTGCAAAGGCCAAAGACTTGGTTATTCCTGAAAGATTCCAATCCCTGCAATAGGCTTCTATGGCATGCTGATGGTCACATTTCAACTCTCTTTTATAGAGTTTCAAGGCTTCCTTTTCAGCTCGCTCTGTAGTGTAAGTCATGTAGCATTCACGTGGCTCTTCAACTCCAAATACGGCCCCGACACTTCCACGTCGGATAAAGACCTCACGGAAGAAACTTCTTCCTTCCTTATTCTCCAGACGGTTGATAGTGAAAATCTTCTTACAATCAACGTCCGTCAAACCGAGCGTGGCTTTAATCTCATCAAATCGCTCACGGAATTTGCTCTGGTCGAGCAGCATTACCACGTCTGAGTTATTGATGATAGCTTCCTTGACTATAGGACTTCCTACAATATCCTGTATTTCCTGCGTTACCACACCGACAGAAGCCCAGAACTTACGGGCA